>JBAWGU010000257.1:0-3439 GCA_049593215.1 Pyrinomonadaceae bacterium | reverse complement strand
CAAAGGCGCAAAGACGCAAAGGAAAGAGCGGCGATGAAAGTTGTCTTGTTCATCGCCGCTCTGTTGAGGTGAAGGACCACTCTTAATTAAAAGCTGGCCTCCCCTGACTTTTGCCTTTTACCTTTTTAATTTTGCCTTAGAAATTACCGGCAGCCCGGATGCTCGCAGCCGCAGCCAATCTCCATCACATCACGCGCTTCACGGCAATACTCGCTGCAATACTTCTCATCGCCTGACACAGCGCAGTCACAAGTCGGATGCGCGCACTTACCCTTTCTATCATCATCGTCTGCCAAATTAGTACCCTTCCTTTCTGATGGGCATAAAAAGTTTGGGGGCTTATAGCTTTGGTTCGCGCTTTTGTCCAATGCTAGGCCGCGCCTGCGGTCAACGTCAAGCTTGAGACGCGTGAAGAATCAAGACATTTCTCTTAAGAGTTTATTGCGGCTTCTGTCCCACGATAATCTTAACGCGATTTCTTCTGACGGGAAGATCAAGCGTGCCGCCCGGCGCGACGCTGTAATCTCTGCCGTCAATGTTGAGGTTGATGAAAGACTGCGCGCCCGGCTGAGCGTTGTCAGCAGCAGTTTGAGACGCTTCTTCGCGCGGCGTCGCAGCCGAGCCTGAAGGCTCAACGGGCGCAGGCTCATTCGGTTTCGCCGTATCAGTCGTGCGAGTCAGAAGCGTCGTCGCCACGATGCGCCAAGCGGCAGGCGCGCAAGTAATGCGCAGGCCCGGCGTGTCCGTCTCGGCAGATTCCCCGACAGCAAGCGCGTCAAGCTTGAACAACCCTTCGCCGCAACGCACGCCCGCAGCGTCGTAGAATGTGGCCCAGCCATTCACGTAATTATAAAAATACTGGCTGCGATTCTCCACGACAAAGCGAACGTTCGTGACGGGAGCATCGGGCGCACCGTTCAGAGCAGTCGTGCGCAAGCGTGCCCCCAGAGCCAAAGCTCCCTTCGCATCAAGGGCCGTCGCCTGTTCCGCGAGCGGTACACGCTGTTCGTTCGTCTCTTGCGTTGATGTTGTTTGCTGCGCATTAACGGCATAGACGCTGCACAGAACCAGCGTCAAGAAAAACAGGATGGATTTTATTCTCATGCTTTGCTCTCCCCTTCAATCCGAACTATCTCTCAATCAGAGGCAAAACGGAAGCGCCGCGCGGCAGGATGTAGCCTTCTGCGCTCTCGCCTGTGTGCGCGAGAGCTTCATCAATCGTGCGCGCAGGCGTGATGCGCATACGTTTTACGTCTTCGTCAGGCAAACTTGATATTAAAAAGACGCGATGGCGCTCCGCTTTCGTCATTAGAGACCAAGCCGTCTGCCCGTTCACTTCGTAATGCTCGCGCAATCTCTCTTCCAATGCGCGCGAATCTTCCATCTCGAACCATCTCAAAAAATCTGCGCGGCCTAAACCGTCCGCGCATTCGGCGATAAGAATAATCGTGCCGCCTTCAGCGCAGGCGTGCGCAGCCATGTCCAGAGTCTTGTGAGTCTGAATCAGGTTGATGTCATAGGGCGAGCCGCCGCAGCTTGCGATGACGAGTTCTCGCCGCTTATCAATCTTTGCCGAATGCGCTTCCATGTACTGCGCGCAGGCTGCTGCGTGCGCCGCTCGCCAGTCTCCTGCATAAACGCGCGCGGCGCGTCCACGCTCGTCCGCGACAGTGTTGATGAGAAACGACGGAGCTACAAGGCCCGCAATTTCTTCGCACTCTTCATGCACGGCATTGCCAGCAAGACGGGCCGTGCCAACGCCCTCGCGCCTTCCGCCTTTTTCAAAATCGAGCGCGAGCATGTGCGTCGCCTCAATCGTCTTCGCTGAAGCGAGGCCGGGACAGATTGATTTTCTTCCACCCGTGAAGCCAGCGAAATAATGAAAGCAGATGCCGCCTGTGAGAATGACGTGATCGTGTTCTTTGAGCGCGCGATTAATCTCGACGGGCGTGCCTCTGCGTGTGGTCCCTAAATCAAAGATGGCAGAAAGGTCATAAGCGTCATGGTCAATCGTCCTGATTCTCTGAAAGATGAAAGGCGTGAGCAGCTCGCGCTTCTCTTCCACAGTGACGGCGCGATGAATGCCTGTGGCGAAGATGATGCGGATGTCTTGCGCCGCCGTACCAAGCTCTATTAGACGACGCACAAGAAGATTGATGATCTGCGCGCTTGCTGTTGCACGCGTTGCGTCTGAGACGACGATGAGGACAGACGCGGCGGGCCGTATAATCTCTTCCAGCGTTTTTGGGCCAATAGGATTATCAAACGCCGCGCCAATCTCGGCATCGCTTAACGGACGCTCTTCAACACTTTCAGGAGCGAGCACGCGAAAGCGCGCTTCATCAAAAGCGAATGAGAGCGAGCTTTGTCCGTAGCCTAATTCTATCTTCTTCATGCGCTCACGATATTACGAGCTTAACGCCCGGAAGAGTTCTGAAAGTTTATTCTCGTCTAAACGTCCGTCTGTGCGAACGCCCGTACACATGTCTATGCCGAACGGACGAACATGAGAGACTGCTTCGCGCACGTTTGAAGGCTTGATGCCGCCAGCCAGAAAGAGAGGCACGCTCGCTTGCTCTCTAATCTTGCGGCTGATGGTCCAATCGTGCGTGCGGCCTGTGCCGCCGAGTTCTTTGACGGGCAGAGATTGATTGCCGGAGTCTAGCAGTATTGCATCAACATCTTTCGCAACGCTCAGGGCTTCGGCTAAAGCTTCTTCGCCGGTGACGTGTATGACCTGAACGAGCTTGATGCCGGGCAAGGCTTCGCGCATCTCCAGATAGCTGCCCGCTTCTAGGCGATCACAAATCTGAATCGTGTTGGTGCGGCAGCGTCTCTGCTGTTCGATGATTGAGCGCGCATCCTGTCTGCACGTCAACAGGAATGAAGAAACGGCTGGCGGCAGCCTGCCTGCAATTTCTACTATCAACTCTTCGGCGATGACACCCGGCCCGCTCGGCATCTCCGACACCAGCCCCACAGCAGACGCGCCGTGCCGAATCGCAGTCCAAGCTTCTTCCATGCTTGCGATACAGCAAATCTTAACTCTCGGAGTTGGGGTTGGTTTCATATGTCGAGAAGAATTTTAGCTAAGGGCAAAGCGACGGTTCACCGCAGAGGCGCAGAGACTCGCGCGGAGGAAGCGCAGAGAGTTGAATGCTTGCTCTGCGTAAACTCTGCGCTATCTCTGCGCCTCTGCGGTGAATGATTCGTATAATAAATTTCAATCGAGAACAAATATCAAAGCCAGCACGCTTGCTACACACCAAAGCGCACGAGCGCGCGTTCGATAACATTGAGGGCGGCGAAATCCGTCTCGCCACCGGCGCGTGCGTCCGCGAGCCACTGGCGCAGTTTGTGCGCTTCGTCGAGCGTGGAGATTCTGCACGCGCCTGTCAGCGCAAGCGTCACCAGACAATCCGGCGCACCGTGCGTCACC
>JBAWGU010000256.1:0-2409 GCA_049593215.1 Pyrinomonadaceae bacterium | reverse complement strand
TCACTCATCACTGCTTTTGAGGTAAAAATCATGAGTGAAATTCTACATCAACCTGCAATCGTCGGCGCAGAGAGCGTTGAATCAAAGACCACATCGCTGCGCGACTATTTTCCTGCAATCATCGCCGTGGTTGGCTCTGTCCTGCTGGTGCTGCTCAGAATGCAGGTCGGCATGGACCGTTTTATCTCCGACGGCGCGTTGATGATGCTGGCGCTGGCCTGTTATCTGACGGCGGCGGTCTTTCACCTGACGAATCTTTACGCGCCTTCGGAGATGGCGCAGAAGGTTGGATTGTGGCTGGCGACTTCCGGCGTCCTTTTCAACCTGTCGAGCTGGGGCGTGCGCTGGATTAACGCGCGCGATCACGAGCTGGCGATTCTGCTGAAGAACCCTGACGCGCAGATTCCCTGGTTCTTCCGCTACATTCCGTTCGCAAACCTCTACGACCTGAGCCTTGCGTTCGCATTCGGCGCGGGCATTACGACCTTGCTCATCGCGCACCGCAAGAGCTTCAGATTCTTAGGCGCGCTCTCTTTGCCGCTCGCGTCCCTCATACTCGTGCTCGCGCGCTTCATCGGCGACGAGTTTATCAACCTGCCGCCGATCCTTGATTCTTACTGGCGTCCGATTCACGTCGGCATCGCGTCGCTCAGCTACGGCGTTGCGCTCGTCTGCTTCGCTATCGCCGTCGTCTATCTTTTGAAAGACGGACTCAAGCCGGAAGCGATGGCGATCTGGTCAAGCATCTTCGGTCTTGCGATTTTAGCGACCATCAATCGCTTCATGCTCTTCCCGACATTGCTCACTTTGAAACCGAGCTACGCGGCTTCGACGTTCCTGATGCGCGGCTCAACGCGTATGCCAATTCCCTTGCGCGCAGAGATTCCTTTTGTGGGCTGGCTGCTGGCGATTGCGGCGTTGCTGTTGATCGGCGTCATCATCGCGTTCGGGAAATACATCATGCAGAAAGACGAAACGGCGCGCGTCTGGGGCCACAGGTTTTTGAGACTCGCGCTCGTCGTGCAGGGCTGCGGCATTGCGCTTCTGGTTTCGCAGGTCAAGACCATCAAGAACGTGCAAACGCTGATTGACCCCAGACAATTTGACCGCTTCAACACGTGGCTCGCAGAGCAGGGCGCGGACATGAGCGCGCAACAGTTCATGCAGGTCAACGGTTCAAGTCTGGCCCTGAGCCTTAACGCAAATCCGGTTGAGCTTGCCGCATTGATTACGGCATTCGCGGCCACGCTCTTCGTGCTTCTCTTTAGCTTCCGCACGGAGAAAGTGAAAGCCGCGCTGCCGCCTTTAGAAAAGTTGGACAGCCTGATGTACAAGACTGCGAGCGTCGCATTCGCAATGCTGGCGATGCTTCTTATTACGGGCGCAATCTGGGCCAACGAATCATGGGGCGCGTACTGGAGTTGGGACTCAAAGGAAGTCGGCGCGCTCGTCGCATGGCTCACTTACGCTGCATATCTTCATACGAGGATTGCCAGAGGATGGACAGGCAGACGCTCAGCTTACTTTGCGATTCTGGGTTTCCTGCTCGTCATCTTTACCTATCTCGGAGTGAGCTATCTGATTCCCGGCCTACACTCTTACGCATGAGCTACGGACCATAACGGACAATAGACGATGAACGATAGACGATAAGAACTGTTTTTATGGTCCATCGTTCATGGTCCATCGTTTATGGTCCATCGTCCATCTTTTATGTCTAAAGACAACATACTCTTCTCAGTCATAGGAGTCCTACTCGGCTTCATCATAGGCTTCTTCTTCGCTAACTCCGTCAATCAACGCGGCACTGCTCCGCGCGCTCAGGCTCCAACGGCCACACAGGCGGGAAATCTTCCGCCGGATCATCCGCCTATCGCTTCAAACGCCGTGGCGGATCAGGGCGATAGCGGCGGCGCGGGAGCGATGATGCCGCAGGTGCAGGAGACGCTTGAGAAGGCGCGCAACGAGCCGAACAATTACGATGCGCAGATGCGAGCCGCAGCCATGTACGCGCAGATTAATCGCTACGATCAGGCTCTCGAATTTTTATTGAAGGCCAATCAACTGCGCCCTGACAGCTACGAGACCATCGTCGCGCTCGGAGATGTCAACTACGATTTGGATAAGTACGAGGCTGCTGAGAAGTGGTACACGATTGCGCTACAGAAGAAGCCTGATGACGTGAACGTCCGCACAGACCTCGGCACGACTTTCATCAAACGCACCCCGCCGGATTTCGACCGCGCCATCAAAGAGTTTCGCCGCGCGCTCGAAATCAACCCGAACCACGAGCAGACCCTGCACAACCTCGTCATCGCCCTCACACAAAAAGGCGACTTCAAAGAAGCGGAGTCCGCGCTCAACAAACTCCAATCGGTCAACCCGAACACACCTGACTTAGATAAACTT
>JBAWGU010000255.1:0-23401 GCA_049593215.1 Pyrinomonadaceae bacterium | reverse complement strand
ACTTGATAGAGATTCGCTGGCCGAGCGGTGTGGTTGATAAGATTACTAACGCGAGTATGAACAAGATGCTGACGGTTAAGGAAGGTCAGGGTCTCGTTGAGCAGAAAGATTTCAAGGGCATCGCTCGTCGTTGAGATTATTTTTCTGGAAGAGAGTTTATGAAACGCGACAGTTCACCGCAGAGGCGCAGAGTTAGCGCAGAGTTAGCGCAGAGAATTGAGTGGCATTCAATCACTCTGCGTAAACTCTGCGTTCGTCTCTGCGCCTCTGCGGTGAACAGCAACTTAATTTACACTCAAGTTGCTCTCACACTCTTCCTCATTCTTCTCATCCCGCTAAACACTCACGCGCAAGCGAACACGACCATCGAGAGGCTTGAGCGCGCAGCATCGCTCATCGGTGAAAATCGAATTGATGAGGCCGAGCAGCAATTAAATTCCATCCTTAAGCTTGCGCCGAACGAAGCCGCCGCGCTCAACCTGCTCGGCACAATCCGCGCCAAGCAGGGAAAGCTTGACGAAGCCGAAACGCTCTTCACGCGCGCCGTCCGCGCTGACAATCAACTGGCGGGCGCGCACATGAATCTGGCCTATCTTTATCTGCTCAAGGGCGTGCCGGAGAAAACAGCCTTAGAGTTGAAAGAAGCGCTTCGCCTCGACCCGGACAATGCGGATGCTGCTTACAAACTCGCGTGGGTATTCTTCTCTCAGGGCCGCTTCGACGAGTGCATCGCCTTTATCGAGAAGACGAAGCAATCGCACGCGCTCTCAGTTCCTTTATTAGTTGTGCTTGGCGATGCGTACTTGAAGAAAGGCGATGTGAACAGGGCTGGCGAGAGTTATCTTCTTATCATCAACGAACAGAGCGGCAACGCAGACGCGCTCATGGGCCTTGCTCGCGTCGCGCAGGCTAAAGGTGACGCTAAAAACGCATTGCTTTATCTCAATCGCGCAAAGGATTCGATGGCAGATTCGCCGGACCTGCTCTACAAGTTTGCGCTCGCCGCGCTCAATTCAAATTTAACGGACGACGCAATGCTGGCGATTAAGAGAGCGATTGAGTTGAGGCCCGACATGCCGCCCTACTATTTTGTTCTAGGCACTCTCTGGCTCAGGGCCGCAAAGCCTGACCTGCAAGAAGCTGAACAGGCGTTCCGCAAGTTTCTCAAGTATCAACCTGACAACGCGCAGGGACAGATGAGCCTCGGCTACGTGCTGCTCAAACAGAAGAGGTACGCGGAAGCGCGCGAGCTGCTTGAACGTAGCGCACAGAAAGAGACGCGCACGCCTGACACCTTCTATTATCTCGGATTGATTGCGCAGGAACAGAGCGAAGATGATCGCGCCGTAGAGCTTTTTGAAAAGGCCATTCAGCTACAACCTTCTCACGCCTACGCGCACATCGCTCTCGGCTCCGCCTATCTCAAGCTGAAGAATTACACGCGCGCTCAGCAAGAGCTTGAGACGGGAGTGAAGCTAAGCCCGGATGACTCAAAGGCTCATTACAATCTGGCCCTGCTCTACGCGCGCCAGAAAGATCGGCAGCGAGCGCAGGAAGAGATGCGCATTGTCGAAAAGTTGAAGAGCGAAGGCAAAGCGGAGCCGGAAGAGAGCGAGACAGCCGCGCCTTCACCTTCGAGTCCACGCTGAACGGGAGCGCGTAGGGAATGGAACGAAAAGGTTCACGCAAAGACGCAAGAAAAGAAAAACCGAAGAGAGCAAAGAATTGCTCAACCCTTATGTCTTTCTCTTCTTTGCGCCTTTGCGTGAACCTGCTCCTTACAAATAGGATTGCGATTCTCTCACTAGCTCTCATCATCAACATCCCGTTCGGCTCTCATGCTCAACAAACATCAGAACAACGGAGAGCCATCGTCACTTTTGAAGAAGTGTCGCCAAAGGCGAGCGGCATTACTTGGGTTCACAACAACGCTCACTCGGCTGAGCGTTACTTGCCGGAGACAGTCGGAGCGGGTTGCGCCTTCTTCGATTATGACAACGACGGATGGATGGACATTTATCTGGTCAATAGCGGAGCTTCCGATTTCTACACTCCCGCGACGCCGCTCAAGAACGCGCTCTATCACAACAACCACAACGGCACGTTCACGGACGTGACGGACAAAGCGGGCGTATCGGGCGGAAGATTCGGAATGGGCGTCGCGGCTGGCGATTACGACGCAGACGGCTGGCAAGACCTCTATGTCACAAATTACGGGACCAACATTCTCTATCATAATAACGGCAACGGCACGTTTACGGATGTGACAGACAAAGCGGGTGTGGCTACGGCGGGTTGGTCCACCTGCGCCGTCTGGTTCGACTATGACAGTGACGGAAAACTGGACCTCTTCGTCTCAGGCTTCGTCTATTACGACAAGACGCAGAACATCCTCTGCGTGGATAAGACCATGAGCCGCACTTACTACTGCGTCCCGCGCGTCTTCAAGCCAAGACCGAGCCACCTCTATCACAACAACGGCAACGGCACGTTCACAGACGTGAGCAAGGAATCTGGCATCGCGGATTCGCCCGGTAAATCTTTCGGCGCAGTTGCAACGGATGTTAATAATGATGGCTTGATTGACCTCTTCGTCGCAAACGATACGATGCCCAACTTTCTCTTCATCAATAAGGGCGGCGGAAAATTCGAGGAAGAAGGATTGGGCGCGGGCATCGCCTACAGCGAAGCCGGAAAGCCGCGCTCAGGAATGGGCGTGGATGCTGTAGATTATGACGGCGACGGCTGGCAAGACCTCTTTGTCGCCAACATTGATCGGGAATTCTTCAGCCTCTATCACAACCAGAAGGACTTAACTTTTACGGACGAGCCGGGCGAGATTGCGCCCGCTACACAGCTACTGAGCGGCTGGGGATTGAAATTTTTCGATTACGACTTGGACGGCGACGCAGACCTCTTTCTAGTCAACGGCCACCCTAACGATCTGGTTGAGATGAGTACGGCGCGCGTGAAGTATAAAGAGCCGATGCTGTTGTTCGAGAACACGGGGCGCGGATTCAGGAACGTCAGCGCGCAATCGGGCGCGGTCTTTAGCCGTGATTTTTCCGGTCGGGGCATGGCTATCGGCGATTTCGATAACGACGGCGACCTTGACGCGCTCATCTCTAATAACGGCGAAGCTCCTCTGCTGCTTCGCAACAACGGCGGCAATCGCAACAACTGGCTCGGCCTGCAACTCGTCGCAACAAGGAGCAACCCCGCAGCCGTCGGCGCAACTATCACCTGGCAAGCTGGTGGCGTGAAGCGCAGCCGTTTGAAGACAAGTGGCGGCAGCTATCTTGCATCGCACGACCCGCGCGAGATTCTTGGCGTCGGCGCTGCCTCGAAGATTGACAGTGTTGAGATTCGCTGGCCGAGCGGGAAAGTGGACAAGCTCACGAACCTACCGCTTAACGCTTATATCAAAGTGGTCGAAGGTGAGGGCGTTGCTAAGGGCAGCGCTTTGAGTAAGCCTTGATGAAAATTTAGCGTTGATAGACGCGCACGTAATCAACCAGCATCGTTTGCGGGAAAGTAGTGGTCGCATCAGGATTGCCGGGCCACGCGCCGCCGATTGCAAGGTTCAAGATGATGAAGAACGGGTGATCGTAAACCCATTTCGTTCCGGCAGGCAGATCGGCTCGCGTGCGCGTCTCATACAGATTCCCATCAACATACCAGCGAATCGCATCCGTCTCCCATTCGACTGCGAAGGTGTGATAACCGGCGGCGAAAAGCTGATTGCGCGCGAGGCTGTAGGATGAGCCGATGCCTTTGTCGCCTGAGTAGCCTGGTCCATGAATCGTGCCATGCACAAGGGACGGCTCGCGCCCGATGTTCTCCATCACGTCTATCTCGCCGCATGAAGGCCAGCCCGCTTCGTCAATGTTACCGCCTAAAAGCCAGAAGGCAGGCCATACGCCCTGACCGTAAGGAATCTTGATGCGCGCTTCAAAGCGACCATAGGCCGTCTGGAATTTCTTCTTCGTCATCAAGCGCGCGGAGGTGTACTGACACCCGCCGTACCAGCACTTGTAATCCGGCGAGAGCGTTTCCTTGATGGCTTTGATAGCGAGAGAGCCACTCTTGTTCAGGTAAACATTTTTACTCTCAGCCGTGTAGTATTCCAACTCTTTATTGCCCCAACCATCGCCACCCGTTTGAGCCGTCCACCGCTTAGTATCAAAGCCGGAGCCGTCTGCGCCGTTAAACTCATCGCTCCAGACCATGCGCCAGCTTTGCGCTTGCATCGCGCTCGATAAACTCAGAAGCGTTAAGATGGTCAAGAGCGTGTATGGAAATCTCATCAATGCCCCATCCTGACAGAAGCGGATTTTGCAGAAAGCGCACCGCGAGCAATGACCAGCGCGCCTAAGATTCCGCTTTCATCGCCGAGCGCCGCCTGAAGAATTTGGACCATTTCAACCGGCAACATTCTCACACGCTCTCGAATCAGTGGACGCAGAGGGCCGAGCAGTTGTTCGCCTGACATTGCCACGCCGCCGCCGAGGATGACGGCTTCGGGCGCGAGCGTGGTGATCACATTGCCGATGCCGATGGACAAAAATCGAATCATCTCGTCCCAGACTTCGCGCGCAAGCTTGTCGTTACACTTCGCAGCCTCCGCGATGATTCTCGCAGTAATCTCATCAGGACTGCTGACCATCGTGCTGATGATGCTTTGTTCGCCATTCGCCATCGTCTCGCGTGCGCGCCTCGCCAGCGCAGTGCCCGATGCGAGTGATTCGAGACAACCACGCGCACCGCAACCGCAAACGGGACCATCCGGCAGCACGGTCGTGTGGCCAATCTCGCCCGCGCCCGCGCTGACTCCGTGGACGAGTTGACCGTTACAGATGATGCCGCCGCCGATTCCTGTCGAGATGGTGATGTAAACCATGTCGCTGAAGCCAAGACCCGCGCCATGCACATGCTCGCCCAGCGCAGCAGCGTTTGCATCATTGTCGAGCGCCGTCAAAACTCCCAGACGCTCTTCCAGCAGACTGACAATCGGAAACTTGTCCCAGCCGGGCAGGTTAGTCGGCGACATCACCCACCCGCGCTCAAAATCAAGCGGCCCCGGACAGCCGACGCCGAGAGCCACCAGAGTTGCTCCTGATTCCTGGACCATCTCTTTAACGGCAGCCACAATCTTTTCAAAGATTAGGCATGGGCCAAGCTCAACGCGCGTCGGAAAATTACGGCTTGAGATTCTTGCGCCGTCAATGGTCTCCAGCGCGAGAGCAATTTTGGTCCCGCCAATATCTATGCCTGCGATGATTTCGTTTGGCATTTCGGTGTTTGTCAGATAGCTCTCTTGATGCAGGTTGAGAGCAGTGCTATTAAAAATGAGCTAAGGCAAGGGTGGAGGGTTCACGCAAAGGCGCAAGAAAAGAAAAACAAAAGAGCGCAAAGAATCATTCAACACTTTTGCGAGCTTCGGTCTTTCTTTTCTTGCGCCTCTGCGTGAACCGTTCGTCGTACCTCATCCCTCAATCCTCATTGCCTTCTTTAACCACGCGAGGTTTAGCCAGTTCCATGACATGCTTCTTCCAATCAGGCGGCGTCATCGTCTTGAGTCGCGGCAACTCGCTGGCTGCATACACCAATTGTCTGATTGACGTTGTGACGGAAAACTCCACCGCCGCTTTTTGTTTCGCTGCCTCATCAATTCTTGCCAGCTTTGTCTCCATCCAGTTCGGAGGCGGAGCGATGCCCGTTGACAGGTACTCAAGAGCTTCCGCGCCCGCTGCTCCGAGGTCAGACAAATCTGCGGGGAGCGTTCCAGCCTCCTGCAAGATAGGCGACTTCTGCATCATCACTTGAAGCGGCACGCGCGCATCGCGCCATGTTGAGAAAATTTGTGAGAGCGCGTCGCGCTGCGTCAGAAAGCGAGGCGAGTCTGAGAGCAAATCTTCAACCATCATCTTGACGCGCCGCCCCTCATCAGGATCAGCACGCGCCGCATCAACGAGGCTTGTTAACGGACTCAGTTGATTCGTCGGGTGCGCCTGCCCGCGCGTGTAAACTTTAATCGGCTCGACTACGTTAACGAGCGTCTTCAACGGCTCAATGTCTTCATCCGCCGCTAGGCGGCGCAGCATCTTCTCTTCGTAAGTTCTATGCGTCAGCCCTAACTCTTCGAGGCGCACGCTTGTCGCGGCGAGTCTGCGATACATATCGCTCACGTCCGTCACGTCGCGCGGCGACCAGAGACGTTCGGCAATCGCTGCGAGACGCGGCCAGATGCGCGAGTCAATCGTCTCCGTGCTGACATACTCGCTCCACATGCAAGCCTCGCCGCCGAGCACGCGCGTAAGTTGCTCCTGCGTCAAATCGCTGTTCGCTGCAATCGGGTCAGCAAGGTAATGCTCACTTGTCGGGAGCATGAGGTCGAGGTAGTAGCCTGAAGAGAGAATACCTGTGTAGCCGTTCTTCGCAGCCTGCGCTAAAGATTCAGGCCCGCGCCATGATTGGACCACAATGCTCTTTGGCAAGTCAGGATGCAGCACTTCATCCCAGCCGATAATTTTCTTGTGATACTTCTGAATAATCTTCGAGAGTCTTTGATTAAAATAGGCTTGCAAGGCGTGATTGTCTTTCAAGCCGTGAGCCTTCATAAAGGCTTGAATCTTTGGGTTGGCGTCCCACTGCTTGCCGTTTACTTCATCGCCGCCGATGTGCAGGTAGTCGTCTGGAAAGAGCGCAGCCATCTCGCCTATGAAGCCGTCGAGAATCTTATAGACTTCTTCGTTCGTCGGGTCCATCGCAGGGTCGAAGATGCCCCATTGTCTTTCAATCTGATAAGGGCCGGGCGCGCTCGCCATCTCAGGATGCCCGACGAACCATGCGGTCGTGTGGCCCGGCATATCGAATTCGGGAATGACGCGGATGCCGCGCGCTTGCGCGTACTTGATGATGTCGCGCGCCTGCTCCTGCGTGTAGTAGAGGCCATCCGAACCCATCAAGTGAAGCCTGGGATACTTGCGGCTCTCTATGCGGAATCCCTGATTCTCCGTGAGATGCCAGTGAAAGACGTTGAGCTTGACGGCGGCCATCCCGTCAAGCTCGCGCTTGAGATGCTCAATGGTCTGAAAGTGGCGAGACGAATCAATCAACAAGCCTCGCCACGGGAAACGCGGCCTGTCCGAAATCTTAACTGCCGGAAGGTAGTAGCCCGCCGCGTCGCCTTCGACAAGTTGCAGTAAGGTTTCCAATCCGCGCAGTACGCCGATGACAGTCGGCGCAACCAGCCTCGCCTGATTGTTTGTGACCTCAAGCGTATAGCTCTCGTCTTCATCAACTGACGGAATGATTTTCCCCGGCGCTGCCGTCTGGACCAGCAACCGCGCGCCGCTCTCATCATTTGAATAGTAAGGCGCGAACTCAAGGCCCGTGCGCCCTTCAAGCCGTTTCAGCGCACGCTCGATGCCGGGGCGAAGGCGATCATCCGTGGGAGCTTTGACGGCTACTCTGAAAGATTTATCGAGCGCGAGTCTGCCAGCCTGAAATTCAACATGAGCGGGCACGGGCATCAAGTTGCGCCGCGACGCTTGCAGCGTAGATGATTCCTGTGCGCTCGCAACAGGCGCGAAGAGCAGAAGCAGGAAGAGCGATGCGATGTAACGAATCTTCATGCGTTCTCCTTAACGTGTTCTGCTCCGGCGAGGCTGTCGGGTCTGCGCCTGTTGCAGCGTAAACTTGTCCATCAGTCCGCCAACCATCACTTCAAAATCTCCGGGTTCGACGACAGGGCGGTTGTCTGTTCCGATGAATGAGAGGTCTTCGTTGCGTAGCTTGAATGTCAACGTGCGGCTCTGGCCCGGCTCAAGACTGATTTTCGCAAATCGCTTGAGCCGCTTGCCCGCAGGCGTGAGCGTCGCTACCACGTCGCGCACGTAGAGTTGAACAACTTCCTGCCCTGCTCGCTGGCCCGTGTTGGTGACAGTCACATTTACAGTCACCTCGCCGTTCATCCCTAAACTCTTCGGGCTGACCTGTAGATTGCTGTACGCGAATGTCGTGTAGCTCAAGCCGTGACCAAACTCGAACTGCGGCTTGAAAGCCATGTTGCCAAAGCTGGTCTCTTCCGTCTCAAACAGTTTGTGATCGTAGGTGATGAGTCCGTTAGGCGTGCGCGGGTAAGTGAAGGGAAGTTTTCCAGAAGGGTTGTAATCGCCAAAGAGCACGTCAGCGATAGCCGTGCCGCCTTCGTTGCCGGGATTGTACGCCATGAGAATCGCCTGCGCCCTGTCAACGATGCGATTGATGATGCGCGGGCGGCCTTCGACTAAAACAATCACGACGGGCTTGCCTGTCGCTTCGATGGCTTCGGCTAAACGGAGTTGAGGTTCAGGCAGCGTCAGGTCTGTGATGTTGCCGGGCGTTTCCGTGTAAGAGCCTTCGCCTAAACAGAGTACAACGACATCCGCATCGCGCGCGGCGCGGACGGCGGCTGGTATATCAACCTCTTCATCAATGTTGGTGGGCGTGTTGTTTGAAGGGCTGCCCGGCGGACGTATGATTTTTGTGCCGGGCGCGTAGCTCATGTTCTTTCCAAGCTTGCCTTCGATGGCTTGAAGAATGGCCGGACGGTCTTTCGGGTAAAGTGATTCCTCAGAGCCTTGCCAGACATAGGACCAGCCGTTGTTGAGCGAGATGAAAGAGTTTGCTGTTGGACCTGTCACAAGCACCTTGCGATTTTTGGCGAGAGGCAAAAGATTGTTCTCGTTCTTGAGCAGCGTCATTGATTCGCGCGCCGCCTGCAAGCTCAACTGTCTCGATGCGTTCGAGCCAATCTTCGATTTAAGCGCGGGGTTCGGCATCGGGTTCTCGAATAGCCCAAGCTCAAACTTTACCCACAGGATGCGACTCACAGCTTCGTCAATCCGGGACATTGGCACTTTGCCTTCCTTGACGAGTTGGACCAAGAGGTCTGCGAAACTGTAATCGCTTGGAACCATGCTCATATCTATGCCAGCCATCACGGCCTGACGCGTCGCTTCTTTCTCATCTGCTGCCGTCTTCCACGTCGTGACAAGCTTCTTGATGTCTTCCCAATCGGAGACGACAAAGCCTTGAAAGCCAAGCTCGCCGCGCAATATGTCTGTCAGGATGTGATGATTAGTGTGGCCCGGCACGCCGTTAATCTCTGCGGAGTTGACCATCACCGTATGCGCTCCGGCTTTCACGGCGGCGTCGAAAGTCGGCAGCACGTATTCCCTGAGATAGTTTTCAGGAATCCATGCGGGCGTGCGGTCTCTGCCGTCCAAGGGAAGGCTGTAGCCCATGTAATGTTTCAGGCATGAGGCGACACGATCCTGCGAAGAGATGTCTGTGCCTTCCATGCCGCGAACGAAAGCGACGCCCATCACTTTGGCAAGGTAAGGGTCTTCGCCAAACGTCTCCCAGAAGCGCGGCCAGAGTGGTTGCCTGCCAATATCAAGCACGGGCGAAAAGGACCAGGGGATACCTGCCGCACGCGTCTCCGCTGCGCTAATCTCAGCCCCGCGCTGCATCAGTTCAGGATTCCACGTCGCGGCCATTCCAATCTCCTGCGGAAAGAGCGTGGAGTTCTGAACGTAGTTTGCGCCGTGAATCGAATCAATGCCGTAGATGACAGGAATCTTCAGACGCGTTTTCTGGCTGGCCTCTTGAATCTGTTGAATGATCTCGTGCCAACGGTCAACTGTGAGGGCTTGATCGGCGACATTCAGGATTGAGCCAACGCCGTACTTGACGACAGCCTTTTCCAACTTCGCGGGATCAATCTGTATCTCCTGATCTCGGCCTGTCGAGACCATGCCGATTTGCAACTGCGTCATCTGCCCGACCTTCTCTTCCAGCGTCATGCGCGCAAGCAGCGCCATGACCCTTCGCCGGTTATCGCGCGCAGGCTTAGGCGCACGCACAGCCTTCTGGAAGAAAGCATCGCTGTCGTCAACGTCAACCGAGACGGATTCTCTCTCCATCATCGTCGCCGCAGAAGTTTGTTGTAGTTGTGCGCAAAAGGTCTGCGCGATGGTGATAGCTACTAAAAGAAGGGCTACAGTTCTCATAGTTGATGCTGTCCTGAGCGGGTTCTGGATTGAAGGAGCTTGGTGGGTGTATTTTCCTTAATCCTATGATTTTATTCAAGCTTTATTTAGGGAAACTGAGCGGGCGGGAGCGATTATTTTCATATCTCTATTGAACGACAGGTGAAGTTCTGTGAGACGGGCGTCCGACGTGTATGTGCGGGCCTGTGGCCGCGCCGGGTATCGCGGAACGAAAAGCTGAGAAGGGAATCCCGTTGCTTCTGAGGAAAGCCATCAGAGCTTGGCCTTCCGCGCTGTCAGGATTGACGCCGACATCCATCGCGTTGCGGTGGTCCAGCCCCCAACGGTTGTGAATTGCGCCTTGACCGAAGGTGCTGATGGGCAGTTGACGCTTAAAATTCTGCATAAAGAAACTCTGCACCTTCCATGCGTCGGAGAGCGACCACGCGCCTCCGCCGTTGTAGCGAACGTAAGAGGTGGTCTGAACAAGCTTGCCCTTCGGCACGGGCGCAAGCTTAGCCATCTGCTCCATCGCCTTCTCTTCGACGAGCATCTCCGCGACCTGCGTATCAGCCGCAACCATCTGCTGCTTTGATTCAGTGACCTTTGCCTGAGCGGTCGAGACGGCGCGCTCTGCTTCTTCCATCTCGTGTTTAGAGACGATGCCCTGCGCGTAAAGCTCTTTCATCTGTTTGGACTTCTCTTCGGCTTTGCTCACGTTCTTCTCATAGATGGCAATCAGTTGCTCAAGACTTTTCTTGTATTCCTTTGTGGCTTTAACAAACTCGTCCCTGCTTCTTGCGAGTTCATCCGGGGGCTTAGCCTGTGCGCTTTTAGTCTGAGCGGCGGGCGGTTTCTTCCTGCTTTGCGCGAACAGTTGAAATTCCGTTGCCGGAAACAGGAGCGAGAGCGAGAGCGTCAGGACAGCGCGCGCAGAGTGGCGACGCGCCCCTGTAAAAAGAGATCGTTGCTGAAAGAAATTTAGTAGCACTACTCTTATTAACTCACATTCAGCGAGGCTACTCAACGAGCCGCGCCTTACTTTCCCTTGCTGTTTTTGATGAATTTTTGCGGCTGATGTGACGCAATCAGTTTATGTGTAGTAACCTGAGTTAAACCGGGATGTTGAAAGAAGGGAATCGAAATGGCGAAAGAGATTAAAGTGGTCGGCATTGGCGGCTCGCTGGCAGAGTCTTCAAGCAGCCTCGCCGCTTTGAAGATTGCTTTAGAAGGCGCGGCGGAAGCGGGCGCGCAAATAAAGTTGCTGGACATACGCGAGTTGAATCTACCGATGTATGTGCCGGGTATGAAAGACGTGACAGATAATGTGCATCGTTTGTGTGAAGCAGTTTATGAGGCCGAAGGTTTGCTCTGGAGCAGCCCTCTCTATCACGGCACAATTAGCGGCTCATTCAAAAACGCACTCGACTGGCTGGACCTGCTCAGTGATCGCAAGCCAGCTTATCTGACAGATAAAGTGGTGGGCCTGATTAGCACTGCGGGCGGCACGCAAGGATTGCAGGCTGTTAACACGATGGAGTTTATTGTGCGCGCTCTGAGAGGCTGGGCCGTGCCTCTGGTGATACCTATTCCGCAGGCATGGCGCGTCTTCGATAAAGAGGGCCACACGCATGACGAGAAGGTTGCGGAGCAACTTCGCGCGCTCGGACGCGAGGTGAGTCGCGCCGCGCGCCACTTCGTTGCGCAAACGCTCACGACGCCCGATGCGCAACGCGCCGAAGCGCAAGTGCAGCCTGTCAGCAAAGAAGAGATTGCGTCTTCTTAACGTGCGATTAAAGAGGAGAGAAGAGAGATGAAAGTTTTACTCACGGGCGCAACCGGGTATATAGGGAGCGCTGTGGCGGATGCACTGGTGGAGCGCGGCCACGAAGTCATAGGGCTTGCGCGTTCGGAGGAAGCCGCGCAGAAACTTGAAGCCAAAGGCATCGGCGTGTGGCGCGGGAGTTTGAATGATCCGGCAAGCGTTGCTGCTGCCGCGCGTGACGTTGACGGAGTGATTCATGCGGCTTCGACGGGCGGCCCAGACGCGCCGCAGGCTGACAGGCAGACTGTCGAAGCAATCACCGGCGCGCTTGAAGGGACCAACAAGCCTTTCGTCTATACGAGCGGCGTTTGGGTGATGGGCAATACGGGCGAGAGCATTGCCACGGAAGAGAGCCAGCTTGACCCGACGCCTCTGGTCGCGTGGCGTCCGGCTGTCGAGCAGCTTGTGCTCGATGCCGCACAGCGTGGCGTGCGCTCAATCGTGCTGCGCCCGGCGATGGTTTACGGGCGCGGCGGAGGGTCTGTAGCGGACTTTATAAACTCTGCGCGCGAAGATGGAGCGGCGCACTACATCAGCACGGGCGAGAATCGCTGGTCACTCATACACGTTGAAGACCTTGCTGATCTTTATGTGCTCGCTCTCGAACAGGCAGAGGCGGGAACGCTGTTGATGGTGGCAAGCGGCCCTTCGATGCGTGTGCGAGAGATTGCGGAAAGGGCCAGCCATGCGGCAGGCGCGGGTGGGCAAACTGTGAGCTGGCCTCTTGAGGAAGCGCAGGGACGATTGGGGCCATACGCAGATGCGCTCGTGCTGGACCAACAGGTTTCCGGTGAGCGTGCGCGCAATCTTCTTCAATGGACGCCGAAAGCGCCATCGCTCGTCGAAGAGTTGGAGCATGGCTCTTATACGAGAAGAGACGACTGATTGAAATAGAGTGAGAAGAAAGGTGATAAGCACTCGGACAAAATTAAGTTGGGGTGGCTGCTATGTCAGAACCGCCCGCGGTAGCGGGCGGGTAACAGTGTAGATTGACTCAAGGGCTGCATTAAACCACGACCCGCCCGCGGTAGCGGGCGGGTCTGACAGCTAGGCTCTTTACCTTAATCCAACTCTGTCTGAGTACTTAACTCAACGCAGAGAAACCAAGAGGGGAAGAGGGTAAAAGGGCAAAAGGAAAAGACACACAACTCTCGCTTATTCCTTTTCCCTTTTACCCATTTCCCCTTTCTTATCTTCTCTGCGTCTGCGGCGTTTAATTATTCTTTCGCCTACACGATTAGTGCTTTAGCGTGCATATGTGTTATTCTTCTTCGTAGATAGTTAACTGTTCTTTGGACAATACGCTCGCGACATCAGGAGTTGCGCTGGCAACTCTGCTCCTTGTGCCGTCTGCTGTTTTTTCAAACACGACCGCTGAGTAAGGAGACCTGATGTCTGCGTTTGCAGCCTACCCACATTCAATAGAAAACCAATCTCTGTCTTTATCACCCAATCTGCCACACGTGTGCCTGCCTGTCCGGAGTGTGTCTCGCTGCCTGTCTGCTTCAGCCTGCTTTTTAAGGGATGGTGAAAGATGAGCCAGATACGTTTGAGCGATGCGCCGGAGACGTGTGCGTGGTGTACGGGAACAGGAAAGTGGGCTGTCTCCGCAGGCTACGTCATCTCATGTCTGGTCTGTGGTGGAAAAGGCAAGGTCTCTGTGGCACAGCCTGCGGGTCAATGCCGGCAATGTGAAGGCTCAGGCAGGCGCAGCGTGACAACCCCTTGCCTGACCTGCGCGGGCACAGGATGGGCGCGCGTGTTCAGTCAGGGATGAAGCGAGCGGAGGCAGCGAGGCTGTCCATAAATTGATTTTGTAATAGAGGTCGGAGGTGACCTGATGAGCTATATGAAAAAGAGTCCAATGACTATTTTAGCAATGGGAATCGGCGTCGCAGCAATCGCTGCAATCGCTGTCTGGCAGTTCTATATGTTCGTGACATTCGAGGATTTGCAGGGTGGAACGCATCATTTGTGGTGGGCCATCGGCGCGGCGCTGATTGCCTGCATTGCCGCCTTCTTAGTGTTCTCAGGTTTCCTTCACCATGACAGGGATGATGAGATTCACATCACTTCTCAGTGATGCTCGTCGAGGCTGAAACGGTGAGTTGAAACTTAGACGAGGAGATCAAGCTGATGAGTGCTTTGTATGGAATGCAGCGGGCCAATGGCGATTGGTTCGGGGTTAAATATGAAGGGCGTTTACGGATGCCTGTTTTTCGCAGCAGCAGCGATGCGATGCAGGCGCGTGTGCGTAACGCCGGAATGCTGCTTTTCAAGCCGGTCGTGCTCGATGAGAACGCGCTTGAGGAGATTGCAGAGACAGACACGGCAGGCTCTGCGTGCTTCTGGCTGGTAAACAATCCGGCAGACAATCTAAGACACGCCCATCCGTTAGAGCATGTGCAGCTTGCCCTGCTCGTACAAGATGCCGTGCCGCAACTGCAAGGATGAAGCGAGCGAGTTTGAGATGAAAATGCATTGCCACCGATGCGGAACAATCTTGCGACTGTCGAAGATGAGATGCCCTTATTGCCATCAATCTTTGGTGAGCTGGCTGCACATCATCGTCATCGTAGCAGCCTCGCTGACAGCCGTCTTTTATCTGGTCAAGCTAATTTGATAATCATCGGATGATGGTTTCGGGCTTGATTTAACGCAACCGGAATGCAAAGTGAGAACGCCTTATGTCAGTCGAAGAAAAAACCGCAGACAGTAATTACAGCCAAAGCGCCAACGAAGAACAATGGCCGGGAATCAGCTCAAGGTATCTCCTGATCATCGTGGCGACTTTAAGAAACAAGCAGCTCGTGAGAGGCTCGCTCCCGCGCATCGAGGCCAACCCGCGCAAGCGCAGAAATACAAGTATTGCGCTTGAAGAGGTCAAACAGGGACTTGTCCCTTTCACCACCAGCGATGCACAGCGACAGAAAAACGGTGACAGCAAGTAAGCCGAAACCGGATGGATTTTGATGGGCAAGATAAACTCGGAGGGGTTCAGGCAAATTTGCGACAGAGTGTGGCGTGACCGTGGGGCGATCCTGTTCTGGCGCGGCCCCTTGAGCGGCGAAGACGCGCTCTTGAGAGCCGTCTACTGGCGACTCCACAAAGAAGGCGTGGAGCAGGACCAGAGCGTTGGCGACCGCCAGAGAGACCCAAAGCTTCTCACCTATCAGGTGGTCCTGAAATGTATGCTCACGCAATCTGCACAGTCGCCTCTCGAATGCGTCTCATCCCTCAAGGAACTCGTGCGGCGATACAAGGATGAATCCGGGGCGGAGTTGAAAAAAATGGAAGCTGAAAGCAAGGCTTGAGATGGAAGGGGGGCGGGAGCCTCGCTCAGCCGGGCGAAGGAGATAAGACGTTGCCCAAAGAAGATCTAAAAATCAAAAATCTGATTCTCGCCGCTCTGCCCCGCGACGAGTATAAGCGCTTGCTTCTTCAGTTGGAATTTGTTCCACTGCCTGTCGGTGAGGTTCTCTATCAGTCGGGCGAATTTATCGAGCACGTTTACTTTCCAGACAACGGCATCGTCTCTTTGGTCACTCACATGAACGATGGAACAGCCATTGAAGTGGGCATCATCGGCAGAGATGGCATGGTGGGCATCCCTGTCCTGCTTGGGGACGACATCTCATTTGAAGAGGCCAACGTGCAGATTGCGGGCGGCGGAATGCGTCTGAAATCAAGCATACTCAAAGAAACTTTAAAGAGAAATCACAGTCCGTTGCTCACCCAACTACTGTTATATACTCGCGAACTCATGAAGCAGGTCACACAGACTGCTGCCTGTAATCGCCTTCATACAGTAGAAGAGCGATTCTCACGCTGGCTGTTGATGTGTCACGACCGCATGGAGTCTAACGAGGTGCCTCTGACGCAGAAATCTATTTCCGACATGCTGGGGACGCGCCGCGCAAGTGTGGGCACGGCAGCCAAAGGGCTGCAAGACGAAGGATTGATTAGCTACTCACGAGGGCACATCAGTATTCTAGAGCGGGACGAGCTGGAAAAATCTGCCTGCGAGTGCTATCGAGCAGTCAAAGGGGAGCTTAACGGCTCCGGCGCAGGGGCCAATTAAGTCGGGAATCATTATGCACGCTGGCGTGCATATGATATGCTCTCTCCGAACGACTCACTGCTCGACATCTGGATCGAGTCCCGAACTCCCTCCTTGTGCCATCCGTTGTTTGTTCATAGGGTAAGTGTACTAAGGGCCATCTTAGTTTTATAAGAGTCAATCTGGCAGGAGATAATCATGAAAATCCTACTATATAACCCGGACAACGGCGTGACGCGCAATTTCATGCCGCATCTCTGGATGTTCCTGCTGCAAACTATCACCCCTCCCGAACATGAAGTGATCCTGATTGACGGCAACGCACGGCCCATGAATGAAGAGGAGCTGGTGCGCTTCGTTGTTCAGGAGCAGATCGGACTGGTCGGTATCGGCGCGATGACCAGAATGATCGCGAGAGCTTACCGGATGGCCGATGCGATACGTGCCGCAGGAGTGCCGGTGGTGATGGGCGGGCCGCACGTCACGGAAGTGCCTGATGAAGCGCTCGGCAAAGATGGCGGGCCGCGCCATGCAGACGCTGTTGCGCTCGGCGAGGCTGATGAGACTTGGCCCCGTATAGTTGAAGATGCTGCGCACGGGCGTCTCAAGGAAATTTATGCGCCGTTAGATGAAGCGGGCAAGGAGCGTAAGCCGAGCCTGCAACCTTATCCTGAAATCCCGTGGCAGAGTCTTGATCTTGAGCAGTTCAACATGGTCCCAAAAGTCGTGCGGCCTCTACTTGAGCGACTTGGAGGGGGTTGGGAGTCGGTCCACCTGATTCCGATTGAATCGGGGCGCGGCTGCCCTTACGGTTGCGAGTTCTGCACCGTCACAGGATTCTTCGGCGATTCGATTCGCTTCCGCTCGAACGAGAGCGTGGTGGATGAACTCCTGCGGCTCAAAAAACACGCGCGCAAGAATCGAAGTCAGGTGATTGTCTTCTTCATAGACGATAATTTTGCGATCAACATCAAGCGCACGAAGTCGCTCCTGAGAGACATCATCGCGGCTGGCGCGCAGCTTCCATGGACGGCGCAGATCAGTGCCAACCTGTTGCGCGATGAGGAACTGGTTGACTTGATTGCCGCCTCGGATGGGAAGTGGGTTTTTATCGGCATGGAGTCAATAGACACTGCCAACCTTGCCGACATGAACAAGAGCTTCAATAAGCCCGCGGAGTATCAGGCCGTGCTTAAGCGTCTGGCCCAGAGAAACATCTATGCCATCACCTCTTTTATTATCGGCATGGACAATGACACGCCCGGCGTGGCAGAGCGCACGCTGGAACAGATAGAGAGCTGGCCTCCGGGGCTGCCCGTCTTCGGCCAGCTTACGCCTTTTCCGTCAACGCCGCTCTACGACCGTTTAGTCAAAGCAGGCCGCCTCACACGCCCGAAACACTGGATGGAATTCGCGCCCTACCAGATGGCCCATGAACCTTTGAAGATGACGATTCCAGAAGCGCAGGAAGAGCTTGAGCGCGCCTGGGCCAACTCATATAGTCCTGAGAGAAATCAGAGAGCGATTGAGTCAATCAGTGATCAGCCGCTTAACTTTCGCATCATACATTTTGTGATGCGCTTATTCTTTCGCGGCATCTATTTCCCACAGATGAATAAGCGGGCCTGGATAAAATTGATTACTGATAACAGGCGAACGCTTTTCAGGCTGACGAGGGAAGCGATAGGCACATATCGCAGCTCGCGCAAGAGGAAAGAAATGGTAGCGGTAACCGAGTAGCTGATAAATCGTGACGTAAATATGACAACAGAAGATTCAGAACACGTGTAAGATAAAACAAAGCAATTTTTCAATTTCAGAATTGGTTGACTCGGCATCAATCTCTGTTAAAGGTTGATGCCGGGCCAGCGAGGACACTATGAAAATTCTGCTCGTCAATCCTGAGTACCCTGATACTTACTGGAGCTTTCGTCACGCGTTGCCGTTTGAAGGCAAGCGGTCGGCTTTTCCGCCGCTCGGCCTGTTGACAGTCGCGGCCCTGCTGCCGCCTTCATGGGAAAAGCGTGTGGTTGATCTTAATGTTCGCTCATTGAAGAAATCCGACATCGAATGGGCGGATATGGTTTTTGCCACGGCGATGATAGTGCAAAGAGAGTCGCTGGAAAGTGTCGTCAAGCGTAGCAAAGCTCTGGGAAAGACCGTTGTGATTGGTGGTCCATACGTGACCACCAGCGCGGAGAACTTGCCCGATGCCGACCACATCTTTCTCGGTGAAGCTGAGACGACGCTGCCGCAGTTCGTTGAAGACCTTGAGCGCGGCGAGGCCAAGCGGATGTATCAGGCACAGGAGCGTCCGCCGCTTTCCCTGACGCCTCTTCCTGATTTCAAGCTCGCCGATCTCAAACGCTATAGCGCGATGTCAATTCAATATTCGCGCGGCTGCCCGTTTAATTGCGAGTTTTGCGACATCATAGAAATATACGGACGAGTGCCGCGCACCAAGTCTAACGAGCAGGTGATTGCCGAACTCGACGCGCTGAGGGGCGTCGGTTGGCGCGGCACAGTCTTCATCGTGGATGATAATTTCATCGGCAACAAGAAGAACGTCAGGAAATTGCTGCCCGAGCTTGCGGCGTGGCAGGAGCGAAATGGCAATCCGTTTGAATTTCTAACGGAAGCGAGTGTGAATCTGGCAGATGACGAAGCCTTGCTTGACGACATGCGTAGAGCTAACTTCCGCCGCGTCTTTCTGGGGATTGAAACGCCTGTCGAAGAGAGTCTCAAAGAAGCTCAAAAGTCACAGAACACGCGCGGCGACCTGCTTGAGTCTGTGAAGAAGATTCAGTCTTACGGCATGGAAGTGATGGCTGGCTTTATCGTCGGCTTTGACAACGACCCCGAAGACATCTTTGAGCGGCAGATCAAGTTCATACGCGAGAGCGCGATTCCGCTTGCGATGGTTGGCTTGCTCACCGCGCTTCCGGACACGCAGCTCTGGCGGCGGCTCAAGAAAGAAGGAAGGCTGATCGCGGAAAGTTCCGGCGAGAATACAAATTGCGAGCTGAACTTTGTGCCGAAGATGGACCCCACGCGGCTCATCGAAGGTTATCAGGCGATCATGCAGACAATCTACAGGCCCAGCGAATACTACCAGCGCGCGCTCGAATGTCTGAGGCGCATATCAGGCGACGGGCCAGCGCCAAATCATTACAACCTCTTCAATGGCATCGCATCAATGACGCGCATCGCTGTCAAACTCGGCGTCCTCGATAGAGAGCGCAAAGAGTTCTGGCGCTTCTTCCGCCGTGTCTCTTCTGAACACCGCGAGAAGTTTGCAGAGTCAATGCGTCTGGCCGCAATGGGCTACCACTTTCGCAAGCTTGCCGAAGCCTATAGCGAATAGCTATCGAGTCCATTCCTGTAGGGCATGTCCGCAGCCCGTGTTTTAGTGAAATAAGAATTCAAACAGGATGGACAGGATAGACAGGATAAAGCAGAAACGATGAATAAAAGATGAAGAGATTGCTATTCATCTCATCATTCATCGTTTCGCATTCAGCATTTCTTTTATCCTGTTCATCCTGTCCATCCTGTTAATTTATTGTTTCGATGAAAGTCGGGCCGCAGGACTTGTCTCTGCCCCTACGAATCCTCAATCCGCTGGAATTCCATCGCTCTGCCGTATCTTTCAAATTGATTGACCGCTTCTGTCAAACTGATTGAAGCGGTCAATCAATTTTCTTCCTCTCAAATCGAAATAACTCAAAAATCCCTTTAAAAAGCGGCTTTTTTAAGCCCTGAACGTGGTGGCACGGGTGATGCAAAGAGGAGCGCGGAACCTATTGCTCTCGCTCCAGGTTTCAGGATATTGACAAGAATTTTTGATGAGGAAAAAGATGAAGCTTCAAAAATTATCTCCCGTTGTGACGTTGCTCATAACCTTCTCACTCCTGTTCTCGGTTGTAGCAGGCGGCGCGTCCACCAGAGTTGCCGCCGCGCAGTCTTCCAGAGATGAGGCGCAAAGCAACCGGCGCGATTCAGAGAAAGATGAGATGCGTGCGAACTGCCCCGTGCTCTCTTTATATGCAAGAGACCTGACGAAACTCGCGCGGCAGGGAAGACTCGCTCCCATTGATGGACACGACGCTGAGATTAAGAATCTGATGCGTGTGCTGGCGCGCGATGCGAAGAAGAGTCCCGTGCTGGTCGGCGAATCCACAGTCGAGAGAAACGGTGTCGTCGAAGCTCTCGCGCAAAAGATCGCTTCGGGCGATGCGCCGGATGCGCTGCTTAACAAGAGCGTCTTCAGCCTCAATCTCGATTCGCTGCTGGCGGGCGCGAAAGATGCGGGCGAATTTGAGTCGCGTCTCGGCGGCGTTCTCGCCGATGCGGAAAAAGTGTCAGACCGTGTGATTCTCTTCATTGATGATCTTCACAACGTAGTCGGCACGGGCGCGGCTCAGGAAGCTTCGGCCTCAGTCGTCAACGCTCTCCAACGCGGCAACCTGCGCGTCATGGGCGCGACCAACGCAGCCGCCTACGAGCAGTCAATTCAGCCAGACGCAGAACTCGCGCGCCTCTTTGTGCCGGTTCGCATCGAAAATGCTGAGGAGGCTTCTAACAGAGATGAGAACGGTGAGAAGCGCGGCGAAGAGTTTGTCGGCGACAAGCTCTCTCCGGACGTGCGCGATCTTATGCAGACGGCTGGCAACAGCGAAGAGCGCGTGAGCCTCATCCTGCAAGGTGATGATTTACAGAACAAGCAGCTCCGGCAGCTCATCAAGACGGGTGATGTCCGCGTCAACGGAAACTTTAACAGCATCGGCGCGCAGGTCGTGGAAGTTCCCGCGCGATTGATTGAGAAGTTGGCGGATTCCAACTCAGTCTCCCATATCTCTCTTGACCGTGCGGTCGAATCTTTCGGCGGCCATCTTTCCAGAACGACGGGTTGTGATGATATTCGTGAAGACAAAGAGACCTCTTCGACAGGCGTGGTGACGACCAAGCACATTGGCGGCGAGGGCGTTGGCATTGCCATCGTTGATTCAGGAATTTATGCCGCGCATAAAGCGTTTCTGGGACGCGACAACAAATCGCGCATCGTCTATAGCAAAGATTTTACGGGCGAGAATCGCACGGACGATCCTTACGGGCACGGCACGCACGTCGCTTCGCTGGCGGCGGGCAATGGCATGGTCGCCGGTGGCAGTTACGTAGGCGTTGCGCCCGACGCCAAGATCATCAACCTGAGAGTGCTTAACGCAAACGGCGCAGGCACGACTTCGGGTCTCCTGAACGCGCTCAACTGGATACTTGCGAATCGCACGACCTACAACATACGCGTCGTCAATCTGAGTCTGGGCGGAGCGGCAATCGAGTCTTACAAGAACGATCCGGTTGATCGTGCCGTGCGCTCGCTGGCTAATGTTGGCATCGTGGTTGTGGCTGCGGCTGGCAACGATGGCAAAGATGCTTCGGGTAAGAAAATCTATGGACAGATTCATGCGCCCGGCAACGAGCCTTCGGCAATTACGGTCGGCGCAGTCAACACCTTCGGCACAGACACTCGCGCGGATGACGGCGTTGCTACCTATAGCTCACGCGGCCCGACGCGCAGCTACTGGAAGGATGCAAGCGGCGTCAAGCATTACGACAATCTGATTAAGCCAGACGTGGTTGCTCCGGGTAACAAGCTTGTGGGCGCGGAGGCTATCAGCAATACTCTGGTTGCACAGAACCCCAGCCTTGATGATAACGTCAGCGCAGCTCCTAATTCAGAGATGATGACCTTGAGCGGAACGTCTATGGCGACTCCGGTCGTGGCGGGCGCGGCTGCCCTCGCCTTGCAGATGAATCCGACATTGACGCCGAACATGGTCAAGGCGCTTTTAATGTCAACGGCGCAGCCTCTAAACGGATTTAATATGTTCGAGCAGGGTGCGGGACAGGTCAACATTAGCGGTGCGGTCCAGATGGCGAAGATTGTGCGAACGGATTTGACGGCTTCAACGCCTATCGGAACTCCGGTCTTCAAACAGATGCCGCCCTCGCCCTACACGACCATCGCCGGATTCACCTTCCCCTGGTCGCAGGGCATCATCCTTAATCAAACCTACGCGTCGGGCTACGGACTCGCCCTCTACCAGAAAGTTTACGCGCAGGGCGTGCTCTTAGGCGACGGCGTTCTGATTAGCGACGGCGTTCTGATCGCCGACTCGACAAAGATGTCCGGCGGCGTGCTCATTGGCGATAGCATTATGACCAGCACAGGCTCTCTGATGGGTAGCGGCAGAGTCTTTGTCAAAACAGGAGTCTTGCTTGGCGACGGCGTGCTGTTAAGTGACGGCGTGCTGATGGGTGATGGCGTGCTGTTAAGTGACGGCGTGTTGATGAGCGACGGCGTGTTGATGAGCGACACGTCTTCCACAAAGGCGATGGCGACATTGTTCTATGGAGACAAGACCGCCGGAATGTTAGTCGTCCTCGATAATGGCGTCAGCTTCATGAATTACTGATGGTTAGTTTGCAACAGCTTAATCTTCAACTTTCAGAAAAAGAAGTGAGCGAAAAGATGAACAAACAAACTGCAACAGCCATTAGAGACGAACGCGCGAAGATCTACTCTCTGCCGCCAATGGTCGAAGGCGAGCAGTTGCCCGTGTCGCAACTCAAAAGCGGCGAGGAAGCGGAAGTTCTAAACTTTCTCGCAGCAAGGCCGCTCCACACCGTCGTGATGAGCAGCATGGTTCGTGATAACGGTCTGGACAGCCCCTTGAATCGCGGCACGTTCTACGCCTGCCGCAACCTTTTGGGCCAACTCGAAGGCGTCGCTTTAATCGGCCACGCCACGATGCTCGAAGCGCGTTCGGCAACAGCGATTGAAGCTCTCGCGCGCGCGGCTCAAGGCTCCCCTCAAAAACATATGATCATCGGCGAGCAGGAGCGCATAGAGCAGTTCTGGAACTACTATGCAGAGCGCGGGCAAAGCCAGCGTCTGGCCTGCCGCGAGCTGCTCTTCGAGCAACGCTGGCCCATCGCCGTGCGCGCAGAGGTGCGCGGCCTCCGTCTGGCAACGCTCGATGACCTTGAGCTGATTCTGCCCGTTCATGCGCAGATGGCTTATGAAGAGAGCGGCATCAATCCGCTCGAAACGGACGAGGCCGGATTCCGCAGCCGCTACACACAGCGCATAGAGAAAGGCAGAGTGTGGGTCTGGGTTGATGCGGGCCGATTAATCTTCAAGGCGGACATCATCGCCGAAACGCCCGACTGCATTTACCTCGAAGGCATCTACGTCAATCCGGAAGAGCGCGGCAAAGGTTATGGCCTGCGCTGCCTCTCACAAATGAGCCGCAGCCTACTGATGCGCGCAGACTCCATCTGCCTGATGGTCAACGAGCAGAACAAAGAAGCCCACGGCTTCTATCAAGCGGCGGGCTACAAACTGCGCAGTGTTTACGACACCATCTTTTTGCAGAAGAAGGCAAATTAAGAGCAGGGATGAGGGATGAACAGGAC
>JBAWGU010000254.1:0-5567 GCA_049593215.1 Pyrinomonadaceae bacterium | reverse complement strand
CTGGTGAAGCATTCAACAACTTTGCGAGCTTATGTCTTTCTTTTCTTCGCGCCTTTGCGTGAACCCTCAATCTTCTTCAAACACCAGCTTATCAAGCCATATCTACTCGCGCGCTTCCCCCAAGTTTTTCGCTCACCGACAGCAATGCTAATATGAAGCGTAAGTAAGAGGCGACGGGTGAAAGCAGTTTTCACTAAAGGCTCAACCCCTTCACGTCTGAAAACTGAAAACCGAAAACTGTAAACTGTTTTTATGAACGATCAGGCATTCAGAACATTAGAATATGACGGGTTGCGCTCGCTCGTCCGGCGCGGCGCGCAGACGCCTATGGGCCGCGCGCGTGTGGATGCGCTCAGGCCGTTGGATGATTTAGAAGAGTTGCGCAAAGCTCTGCGCGCCGTCGCGGAGTGTGTTGAACTGCGCGTGCGCGGCGCATCATGGTCCTTCAGTGAATTGAGCGATCCCGCAGAAGCTTTGGCGCGCTTGCGAATTGAGGGCGCAACGCTTGAGCCGCTTGCGATGTTGGAGCTTGCGCGTTTGTGCGAGCAGGCTCTCGATGCGCGCAGCGCGATTATGGCGGAGCGCGAATCGTCGCCCGTCCTGTGGGAGATGGTCGAGCGTCTGCCGCGCGAGCTTCACAGCCTCGTCGCGCGTGTCACGAACAAGATTCTTCCGAGCGGCGAGCTTGATGATCGCGCCAGCCCTGAGCTTGCGCGCATACGCCACGACATCACACGTCTTCGCGCTAACATCACGCGCTCTTTGGAAAACCTGATGCGCCGCTCTGAAGAAGCGATTCAGGATGAGCTTGTCACGGTCAGAAATGATCGCTTCGTGATTCCCATCAAGTCTGACCATCGCGGGCGCATCAAAGGCGTCGCGCATGGTTTCTCTTCATCGGGCGCGACGATGTTCGTTGAGCCTCTGGAGACGATTGACGCGAACAACGAGTTGCAGGCTTTGCGCGAGACTGAAGAGCGCGAGGTCTATCGTATTCTCTCAACGCTGGCGGAAGAACTGCGCAGGGAACTGCCCGCGTTGGAAGCGGCTGCGCAGGCCGTCGCCGAATTGGACTTCGTTGGCGCGAAGGCCGTGCTCTTCGAGCGTCTGCGTTGCGTCGTGCCGACGATTGACGAAAGCAAGTTGCTTGAGCTGAAAGAAGCGCGCCATCCTTTGCTTGAAGAAAATCTGCGAGCGATGGAACGTGAAGTTGTGCCCGTATCGTTTGCACTCGATGAAGCGCATCCCGTGATGGTCATCTCCGGCGCGAACGCTGGCGGCAAAACCGTTGTGCTTAAAACCGCAGGGCTGCTTTCGTTGATGGCTCTCTCCGGCCTGCCTGTGCCTGCGCGTGCGGCGCGCGTTCCGTTCTACGCATCTGTGCTCGCGGACATCGGCGACCATCAATCGCTCGCCGCGAATCTTTCGACCTTCACTTCACACGTCGCCAACATCAGCCGCATGATCGAACTCTGCGACGCGCCCGCGCTGGTCCTGCTAGATGAAGTCGGCACAGGCACAGACCCCGAAGAAGGCTCTGCTCTCGGCGTCGCTGTCGTGGACCATTTTCGCCGCGCGTGCGGCGCGCACGTTCTGGCGACGACGCATTACAGCGGCCTCAAGATGTACGCCGCAAACGAAGATGGCGTGATTAACGCCAGCGTTGAGTTTGACGAAAAGACTTTGCAGCCGACTTATAAACTGCTCGTCGGCTTGGCCGGAGCCTCATCAGGTTTGGAGATTGCGCGACGCTTCGGCATCCCTGCGAATGTCATCGGCGCGGCCTCCGAACAGGTCAAAGAATCTTCGCGCGATGCTGTCGGGTATCTGCGCCGCATCAAGCGCGAAGCGGAAGAAGCCGAGAGCCTTCGTCGCGCGCTCGAAGAAGAACGCGCTGCCGTCGCCGAAAAATATGCGACGCTCGACGTGGAAGCGCGACGGCGCGAGACGAAACGTCAGGCCGAGTTTGAAAATGAGCTGCTCTCTGCGATGGAAGAGTTTGAGAAACGCTCGCGCGAGCTTGTCTCAAAAATCGAAGACCGCACAGAGCGCGCACGCATCGAACGCGAAGCGCAGAAACACACAGCCGAACTCAAACGCGAAGCCCAACGCGCCGCACGCGCCGCCACAGCAGCACGCTCTTCATCAACCGCGACCGGCAACACGCCGCGCGACGTTCGCATCGTCCGCGACGGGCGCGTGGTTGAAAAAGATTCTGCCACGCCTTTTGAGCCTGAGCCTGAAAAAATCTTTCGCCCCGCCCCATCGCGCGACATACGCGCAGGTGATCGCGTGCGCCTCAAAACATTCGGCTCAATCGGCATCGTTGACAAATTAAACGGCAACGAAGCGGAGATACGTGTCGGCTCTCTGCGCCTGAGAGAAAAAGTCTCCAACCTCGAATTGATGGAAGAAGCCGCGCCGCCTGTTCAGGATAAGAGTCGCGCCGCTCGTCTTCGCGCATCTTCACGCGGCACGGAGATTCGTCTCACCGCGCCGGATGAAGAGATGGGCGCGGAACTCAACGTCATCGGCCAGCACACGGACGAAGCCGTTGACGCGGCAGACAAATTCTTAGACCACGCTTACATGAACAGCCTCAACCACGTTCGCATCGTTCACGGCATCGGCACAGGCGCACTACGCAATGCCATCGCCAATCTGCTGCGCGGCCACCCGCACGTCGAACGCTTCGCACAGGCTCCACAGGACCAGGGCGGCGCGGGCGCGACGGTTGTCGAGTTAAAACAGTAAATCATTTCTAATTGGAAGGAACACGTAGATGAGTGTCACAAACGCGCAATCCGGCACAAACATTCAGGAGGTGGCGGCAGGCATCTACCGCATCAACACACCGCTTCCGCCAAGCGTTGTTCCCGGCGGCTTCTCGTTCAACCAGTATCTTATAGTTGATGACGAGCCGCTCCTTTTTCACACAGGCCCGCGCAAGATGTTTCCGCTCGTGAGTGAGGCTGTCGCCAGCGTGATGCCTGTTGAGAGTTTGCGCTACGTCGCTTTTTCTCACGTCGAATCGGACGAGTGCGGGTCGCTAAACGAATGGCTCGCCGTTGCGCCGCAAGCCGTTCCGCTCTGCGGTCAGATTGCCGCGATGGTTTCAATCGAAGACCTCGCAGACAGATCGCCGCGCGCGATTGCAGACGGAGAAGTGATTCAACTTGGCAAACACTCCGTCAGATGGTTTGACGCTCCGCACCTGCCTCACGCGTGGGAATGTGGCTTCCTCTTCGAGGAGCAGACGCGCACGCTCCTCTGCGGCGACCTTTTCACGCAGCCGGGAACGGGAGAGCAGGCAATCACCGAATCGGATATTCTCGGCCCGAGCGAAGCGTTCCGCAAAGAGATGGACTATTTCTCGCACACGATTAATGCGCTGGGGATGATTGAAAGGCTCGCTGTTAATAATCCGAATACTCTCGCTTGTATGCACGGCAGCGCATGGCGTGGAGACGGCGCAGAACTCCTACGCTCGCTCGGCGATGCACTGTCTGAAAGATGAAACCGGATTACGTTAGAACAAACTGACCCTATGCGATTCCCTCAAACATTTATAGACGACCTTAGACGACAGGCAGACATCGTGCGCGTCATACAGGATTACGTTAGAATTGTCTGGTAGGAGGCTTGAAAGATGACCCAGCAGCAATTTCTTGAAGCAATCAAACAGCTTTCCATATCAGAACGCATCGCTTTGATTGAGGAGATTTCACGTAGCTTGCTTGAAGATTTCAAGTCATACCAAGCGAGCGGCTCAAACACATCGCCTAATCCCGACGAAGCTGATGCCCGGGATACAAATGAACACAAAATCCCACTTTCGCAAAGGTTATATGGGATTCTCAAGTTTGACGGTGACCCCCCTGACGACGAAGGAGTGAAGGATGCCTATGCTGATTATCTAATGGAGAAGTATTCCTAATGCGCGTCCTTCTTGATACAGATGTGGTACTTGACGTTATTCTGGCGCGTGAGCCTTTCGCTAAAATAGCTGCCGAACTATTCGACCTCAGCGAGCAAGGTCTGTTTGAAGCATATATCGCTGGCATTACGCCTCTCAATATTTTCTACATTGCTCGTAAAGCCAAAAGTAGCGGCGATCTTAGAAAAGCTGTCAAAGAGCTATTGCTGTCTACACACGTCTGTCCAGTCACTCATGAGATTTTGAGTCAAGCCTTTGCCTTACCTTTCAGCGATTATGAAGATGCTGTGCAACATGCCAGCGCAACGGCGAGCGGGCTTGATGCGATTGTGACGCGCAATCTTGAGGATTATAAAAATGCGACGCTGCCTATCTTCTCACCGACAGATTTTCTTAATCAACTGAAAGCGCAAAACCCGTAGGCCATGCGATTCCCTCAAACATTTATAGACGATTTAAGACGACAGGCCGACATCGTGCGCGTCATACAGGATTACGTGACGTTGAAGAAGAAGGGCGCGAACTGGATGGCGTGTTGCCCTTTTCATCAGGAGAAGACGCCTTCGTTCTCTGTTAATCCGGCAAAGGAGATTTACTATTGTTTCGGCTGCGGTAAGGGAGGGAATGTGTTCAGCTTCGTGATGGAGATTGAGCGCGTCGCTTTTCCTGAAGCGATCAAGATAGTGGCGCAGAAGACAGGCACGCCTCTGCCTGTGTTGGTCGAGGATAAGAAGTTTGAAGAGCGCAAGCGCGATGCGGATGAGGTGGTTGAGTTAAACGGGTGGGCGCTTGAGTGGTGGGAAAAGCAGTTGTTTGATGGGGGGGCGGAGGCGCGTGCGGCGCGTGAGTATCTTGAGAAGCGTGGGATTGAGGATGAGACGGTGAAGACTTTTCGTCTGGGTTATTCGCCGGATAGTTGGGATGCGCTCTCTGCTTATTTGAAAGAGCGCGGGGCGACCGGAGCGCAGATCGAGCGGAGCGGGCTGGTAGTTAAAAAAGATGCGGGCGGATTTTATGATCGGTTTCGCGGGCGTTTGATGTTTCCTGTGATGGATGCGCAGGGAAGGCCCGTTGCGTTCGGCGGCAGAACATTGGGGAGCGGCGAGCCGAAGTATCTGAATTCGCCTGAGACGACTGCCTATACGAAGGGGAAGCATCTTTACGGATTGCACCAGACGAGGGATGAGATCAGGCGCAAGAAATTTGCGATTCTGGTCGAAGGGTATCTGGATTTGATTGTTCCCTTTCAGGCGGGCGTGCGGAACATGGTGGCGAGTCTGGGGACTGCTTTGACGGCTGAGCAGGCGAAGCTACTTGGAAGGTTTGCGCGCAAGGTTGTGGTGAATTATGATGGTGACAGGGCTGGCGTGCAGGCTGCGAAGCGCGCCATCGAGACGCTTCTGGCGGAAGATCTTGAGATCAAAGTTCTGGTTCTGCCGGAAGGCGCGGACCCGGACGAGTTCATCAGGCAGCATGGCGTTGAGGAGTATCACAGGCGACGCGGAGAGGCTCTCCCACACATTCAATTTGTCATCGCCCAGGCATTACAGGATCACAATCTTTTGCGCCCGGCGGAAAAGGCCGGAGCAGTTGAAGATGTGCTTCCGTTTGTTCGCTCCGTACGCAACAC
>JBAWGU010000253.1:0-1588 GCA_049593215.1 Pyrinomonadaceae bacterium | reverse complement strand
GATGTGTAGTATGCGTGCGCCGCGTTCTTTGAGTGGAGTCGAAAGCAAGCCGACGCGATGACAGTTGGCGCGCGGCTCATGGACATGCTTTGTGAGCGGCTGCGATTCTGAACAGAGCAGGGCGACGCGCACGTCTTCGGCAAGCTCCATGATGCGGTCCATGCCGCGCGCTAAATCTTCCTGCGGCGCAATCACTTTGCCGCCGCACTCCGGCAGATGCTCGTAGCCTATGCCCTCTGCGCTAAGAGCCGCTTCAAGCACGCGCCCGTTAAACTGCGGCCAGCGCGAACGGGCCACGCTCCGCACATCACAGACCAACGCAATCTCATGCTGCTTCAAAAGCTCTACAAAATATGAGAAGGCGTGGCGTCCGTGACCGATGGTGTAGATTGTCAGCGAGGCGTTTGTCATTACTTCAGGAACGGCGCGGCAGGCCCGTTCGGATTGATGACATCTTTCAAAGCCGAGTAGGGAACAAGGACCATTTGCGGGCCAGCCGCGTAGGGGCCAACCTGATAGGCGTCGAAGGTGATCAGCAATCCCTTCTTCGTGATGTTCCAGCTAGTGTAGTTGTCGGCCTCCGGCGCAGCCCCGCGCTCAATATCTTCATCGTTCAGCATCGGCTCGTTCGGGTCCTCTTTGCGCGACTGCTTCTTCAAGTCTTCTATGCAATAGTCTGAGAGCGCGCGTATATACTGCGCGCCCGGCTTGAAAACTTCCGTGAGCTTAATGTGTTTGGCAGATTTCAAATCGTAATTGAAAGTCTCTGACGCGCTGCTCGGGTGCGCCGCGCCGTGCTCGTAGATGCTGTTGTCTATCAGGACGCTGATGAGGTCGTCGTTAGCAAACTCGATGTTATAACTGACATCGTAAGAGCTGTCGTCAGCTTCCGGCACAGGGTCTTCTTCCTCCGTCTCCTCGCTCGCGCCCTTCTTCCACTCGTCGACGCCTTTTGTGACGAGCGAGCTGATCTCCTGATTAAACTTCTTCACGCCCTCTGCATCAGAACCTTCGATCTGCGGATACTCAACATCAATCGTGAAATGATGCTGCTTGTTCTCCTCCTTGATCTGCTTCGTCGTAATCTTCCAATCACTTGTAAACTCTACGTGCTGCTCCATCAGATAGAAAGCAAGCTCATCCTTGCCGTTCGTCTTGGTCCATGTGCCATCAAGCTCGACGCCTTCGGGCTTCTCGTTCCACTTGCCTTTGAAAGCTCCGGTCTGCGCGCCGCTCGCGTCCATCTCTTTCAGAATGAGATTGCCCTGTTTATCAACGAAGCCCCTGAGCGCAATCTCTGTGCGCTTGTTCGCGTAAAAGTAGCTGCCGGAGAGGTCGTCGCCCTCACGCCTCAAGGTCATCTGGATTTTGTACTTGTAATCAATCGTGCCCTTGAAGACTTTGCCGCCGCCCGGCAATCCAGCGTTGCGAAAACCGAGGTCCGCGCCCTGACTGTTGGCGTTGCTCGCGTTCGTCGAATCGCGTTTCATCGTCTCGCCCGCGCCCTCTTCCTCTCTCTTGCAGGCTTGCGAGACAATCAACATTAACATCAGAGCGAATATCGAAAGTATCCTTCTCAAATTCAATC
>JBAWGU010000252.1:0-6222 GCA_049593215.1 Pyrinomonadaceae bacterium | reverse complement strand
CTTCTGACTACTGAGTTCCTCACCTATCCGCGCGTGAACTTCTTCGACGAGACGCTTAATATCTTCATCTGTTGAGAGTCCTGCTGTCTCTACAGGCGGGAGGATGACCATCTCAATCGTGCCGGGTCTCGCTGCTCCGGTTCCCTTGCCCATCAGCACATCCGTGTTCTTAATCGCCACAGGCACAACGGGCACGCCCGCTTCCATCGCCATGTAGAAGCCGCCTTTTTTGAAAGGGAGAAACTCGCCGGGCCGCGCGCGTGTGCCTTCCGCAAAGACGCCGAAGGAGACGCCTGAGCGGATGCGCTCCGTCGCTGCCTGCGTCGTCTTAAAAGCGCGCTCACGATTCGAGCGATCAATCGCCATCACGTTGACGTAGCCCATCCCGTAACCGAGTATGGGAACTTTCAGTAACTCCTTCTTCGCAAGCAGACCGATGCGACGGCCCACATGACAGAAGAGCGTCGCCGTGTCCAGATACGATCTGTGATTCGAGATGAAGACGTAAGTTTGCTTCGGGTCCAAACGCTCAAGCCCGCGCACCTTCACTTTCATTCCGCTCAGACGCAGCCAGTTGGTCCCGCCAAAGAGCGCCCACGGATAAACCCATTCACGATGCCCAGCCGCCCACGACACAAGAATTGCTGGCGGGCCGAAGATTAAAAGCAGCATCGCCGCCACAAAGAGCGACCAGTAGTAGAGCAGGCGTCCGCTCAGGCTCGGGCGCAGACGTGTGTTAGACTCCGCCTTAATCGAATGAGAAATCGCTTCGCTCTCGTCAATCAAATTTTCCGAAGGACTCTCTGCATGTCTCGTCATCGTTTCGCGCTCTCAATCCTCTTCTGTTTTTTCGCGCTCTCTTTCAACAACACCTGTTCATCCAACGCGCACGCGCAACAGCCGCGCACCTCACGCCTTGCGACAGTCAAGACGATTCCTTCGCCGCGCTCCGTGCTGGGCTTCACGCCCGCAGATGATCGCACCGTTGCCGATTGGCGACAAATCACAGACTACTTCACGCGCCTCGATAGGGCCAGCGAACGCGTGCTGGTCCAGCAAATCGGCGAGACAACTCTCAAACGCCCCCTCATCGCAGCCTTCATCAGCGCGCCTGAGAATATACGCGAACTGCAAAAGTACAAAGAGATTCAGCGCAGGCTCGCAGACCCGCGCATGGTTAAGAACGAGAACGAACGCGACAGGCTGATAAGTGAAGGCAAGACGGTCGTCGCCATCTCATGCTCGATTCACTCCACAGAGATTGTCGCCTCGCAGATGTCAATGCAGTTCGCTTACGAGCTGGCGACGGCGGAGGATGCAGACACTCTTGAAATCCTGCATCACACGATTCTGATTCTCATTCCTTCGCCGAATCCTGACGGCGTTGACATCGTTGCAGACTGGTATCGCAAGACGCTCGGCACCACATACGAAGGCAAAGAGCCGCCCGCAATCTATCACCACTACGCGGGCCACGACGACAACCGCGACTGGTTCATGCTCAATCTCAAAGAGACGCAAAGTCTGACGCGCCTCTTCTGGAAAGAGTGGTTTCCGCAGATTGTTTACGACGTACATCAACAGGGGCAGACAGGCTCGCGCTTCTTCATACCGCCCTTCTACGATCCGCCGAACCCGCGCATCGCGCCGCTCCTGCTGCGTCAGGTCGGCCTCGCCGGACACAAGATGGCCGCAGACCTTCAAGCGCAAAACGTCAAAGGCGTCATCACCAACGCTCTCTATGATACGTGGTGGCACGGCGGCTTTCGCACCGCGCCCTATTTTCACAACTCAATCGGCATCCTCTCGGAAGCAGCGAGCGCGCGTTTGATGACGCCCGTCACCATCAAGCGCGAAGAACTCGCAAAGTCTTCGACGCGCGGAATGTCGTCTGCGCTTGATGCTTCGACAAACTTTCCGGACCCGTGGCCCGGCGGTCTCTGGCGTCCGCGTGACATCATGCGGATGGAGATGATCGCATCGCGCTCTCTTCTCTCACTCGCCGCAAAGTATCGCGCAGATTATCTGAAAAATTTTTACGAACTCGGCGTGAACGCTTCGAGACCAACAGAGGCAACTCAACCGCTCGCCTACTTGATTCCCGCAGGACAGGCAAAAGATGAGAACGTGTCTAAGTTGATCGGCCTGCTCGTCGCGCAGGGCGTAGAGGTGCAGCGATTGGACCATGAGCTTCATGCTGAAATCGCAGATCAAACTCTGCGCCGCATCAACGCTGAAGGAAGTTCAAACAAAAAACCCGACGCATCGAAATCCACGAAAGAGACTGTGGCCGAACTCGCCATCGTTTCAACTCCGCACCCGATGCAGGAAATCCCTGCCGGAAGCTACATCATCTTTCTCTCGCAACCCTATCGCTCAAACGTGCAGGCTCTCTTAGAGCCGCAAATCTATCCTGACCGCACGAACGCGCAGACGGGCGAGGCCGAGCGGCCTTACGACGTAGCGGGCTGGACCTTGCCGATGCAGATGGGCGTTGACGCTCCTGCTGTCTTAAAAATCAGAGAGACGCCCGCCGAGAGACGATTGACGACCATACGCGATGAGAGTGAAGTACGCCGCGACCTCGGTCTTCCAATTTCAACGGGCAACGCTTCGCCTATCGCAAACCCTGTCAGGCAGGGCACACGCCTCGCGCTCTACAAGAGTTGGAGAGGCAACATGGACGAAGGCTGGACGCGCTACGTCTTTGACACTTTCAACGTGCCTTACACATCTATCTTTGACCGCGACGTGCGGCGCGGGCAACTGCGCTCGCAATTCGATGTCATCATTCTTCCTTCCGAGCGCGACAAAGATATTGTTGAAGGCAACGCTGCGGGCAGCTACCCTGCGGAGTTCACAGGCGGCATCACGGAAGCGGGCGTCGAAAACCTGCGCCGCTTCGTCGAAGAAGGCGGCACGCTCATCTGCTTTGACGCTTCATCCGAATTTGCGATCAAGCGTCTTCATCTTCCCTTGCGCAACGTCCTCGAAGACGTTAAGTCAAAAGATTTCTACTGCCCCGGCTCAATCCTTCGCATCAACCTCGACGCCGCTCAAACGATTGCGCGCTCGATGCCGCAAGAAGCGGACGCATATTTCATCAACAGCTCCGCCTTTGAAACGACAGATACAGAACGTGTACGCGCCGTCGCGCGCTACGCAGACCGCGACGTGCTCCGCTCAGGCTGGCTGCGCGGCGAAAGTTTCATCAAAGGCCGCATCGCCCTCGCAGAAGTCTCGCAGGGACAGGGCCGCGTCATCCTCTTCGCCTTCCGCCCGCAGCATCGCGGCCAGACGTGGGGCACATTCCCTCTCATCTGGAATGCAATCAACAGCAGCCAGCCCTGACCCGCTCTATGATGTTGCCACAAAGTCTAAATCAGGTGCGCAAGTGGAACCGTCAATGGATATGGACGGACGTGATTGGTCCTATGGTTGCCATCCGGCTTGCTCTGCTGCTGGTCGGGTGGTTGTCACAGACTATTCTTCCAAATCCAAACTATCCGACACAGGAAGCCATCGCACGCGGCTGGCATTTCTCTCAAAGCAGGCTGCTGGATATGTGGGCGCGTTGGGATGCGGGGTGGTACTTATCTATTGTGCAGGCGGGTTATTTTACCAACGGTGATATTCAAACTACGCAAAGCAACATCGCCTTCTTTCCACTCTACCCTTACCTGATCAAGCTCTTCGTGCTCCTTCTCCCTGAAAGACTACGCACGCCGGAAAGAATCTTAATCATCGCGCTCGTCATCTCCAATCTTCTACTCATTGCCGCTCTCATCCTGCTCCATAAATTAATCGCTGATTTCAGTGAGAGAGCTTTGGCGCAACGCACGATTCTCTACCTACTCCTTTTCCCGACAGGCTTCATTCTCTTCTGCTTCTATACCGAATCAGCTTTTCTATTTCTCTCCGTCGCAGCTTTCTACGCAGCATCAAAAAAATCCTGGGGGCTGGCCTGTCTCTGCGGCTCTCTACTATCTTTAACGCGCCCGCTCGGCGTGCTTATCATCATCCCTCTCATCTGGATGTATCTTGAATCCGTTGAATGGAAGCCGCTTAAGATTCAGAAAAGTGTTCTCTGGTTTTTACTGATTCCCCTCGGCCTTCTCTTCTTCCTACTCTACGCGCATCACCTGACAGGAGATTACCTTGCCCCGATTCATGCTCAGAAAGCTTGGCAAAAAACATTTGCGATGCCCTGGACGACGCTCTTTCATTCTGTCGGCGGAGATTTACAGATAACTCACGTCGAGCAAATATTAACCATCCTCTTCATCGCTTTAAGTATTCTATCCCTCTTCAAACTCCCCAGCATGAGCTACGGCATCTATTCCCTACTGCTCATCCTCCCCCCACTCACAAGCGGAACGCTCATCTCCACCTCTCGTTATTACGTCGTTGTCTTCCCCGCCTTCATCTTGATGGCATTGCTCGGCAGGCGTGCCATCCTCGACAATCTTTTCAAGCTTGTCTTCTTCGCCTTGCAAATATTATTCGTCATTGCCTGGGCACGTTTCTATTGGGTGGCTTGATGAAAAGACTTAACAACACGCCGATCTGTTGTATTATCTGGATGGTTTCTGCTTAATCAATAGTTCATTGTCTTCATGTAGAGTGTTGGGTGTTTCTGTAAGCGGGAAAGTTCTCTATGCTACAATTTTCAGACGAACGTCGGTTGTAAAGTTGGAGAGAGATATGGCGAAGAGATTGAAAGATTTGAAAGAAGTCAAAATTGAGCGTCCACCCCGCGTGAAACTCCCTGCGAAAGAATCTTTGAAACGAACACGGGAGTTTGATAAGCGAGAGGAGCAATTCATTGCCGCTATCCGAAAAGGCAAGAATTGAGGTGTATCTGCCTGATTTGCCGCGTGCTGCGTATCAGGACTTGTTGAATGAGTTGGCACAGGAATTCACCTACACCTTCGGCGGATGTACGATTGTTCGTGGGCTAGATGGCAGCTATCTCTCAAGCGCAGGCTTACAGATTCAGGATCGTATCAATCTGATTTACACCGATACGCCTTACGCCTTCGAGGAGAACTTCGAGATCATTTCGACGTATGCAGACAAGCTCATAGCCGCGGCAACTACAGCTTTAGAGGAAGAAGCGATTCTTGTTGCAGTAGCGAAAGTTTACCATGCCGAGTAGCGCGTAGAATCTACGTCGCGCCCAACGACAGAAAGATTCTGGAAAACATTAGAAGAGTCATCGTCCAACATTCAACAGAATGCGCGATAGTCATTTCATCTCGATAGATCGAATCAAGGGGGATTCATCATATGTCAGACCAATCTAAAGACCCTGAGCTTTCGCAGGAAATGCATTCACTGCTGGACAGTAGTAAGTCTGCTTCAGAGGCATTTTCAATCATTGGGACAGAGTTAGTGGAAATCAAGGCAATGCTGATGGCTTTGATGGACCTACAGAAATCTGCGCTGTTTGCGACGGGTGTTTCTGAAGGCGAATTAGAGAGCAACGTGAAAAGCCTGATTGACGGCTACAGGGAGAGATTTCTCTCCGGCATGGAACGCAAAATCAAGGACGCTGCGAGCGACCAGTAAGAAGCTCTTTGGAAGATAGCAGTCAGAAAGTTTTATGACACACGAATACGGGAGGGACTTGCGATGAAACGAATTTCAATGCTGACACTGCTGCTCGCGTTGGTGCAGCCTTCATGCATCGTTGCAGGAGGTTATAGCAGCCGGGGCGGCTGGTTCTTTTGGCCGGGCGGTCTCGGCATTATTGTGATAGTAGCAATCGTGCTCTTACTGTCGAGAAGAAGGCGCAGGTGAGGCGGGCTTCGAGCGAAGTCATTCCGATAAGCCATCAGGCAAAGTCTTTGACAGCTTGCCTCTCAATGGGCGCGCTTAACAGATCATGCAGGCCGACCGCTCTGATCGCAATTCTTTCATCACTTTCATTGAGCGCAAAGTCTTTTGGGTCCATTGCGTGCCTTCTTTGCGACCTTTGCGGTTAAGCGTCTCCTCTTTCCATTCACTCAATGGCATCCCGCCCTATTGAAGTCTCACGGGTGAGCGTCCGCGCGCAGATGCGTCTCCGGCAATGACGCGCATGGCAGCGTTTTCTGATTCGACTGCGGATTCAAAGGTGAGGAGCGTGGTGGCGCGCTCAGGCATGTGCGGCAGGACGTATGGATTGCCGAAGACGGCGGCGATGACGGGGACGCCCGATTGGTCCAGAGCGCGCAGGAC
>JBAWGU010000251.1:0-11685 GCA_049593215.1 Pyrinomonadaceae bacterium | reverse complement strand
CAGGGGTCTGGGGCGGCGCGGCAACCGCCGCTCCCTGTCCCGCCTGCCATCCGGCCTGCGCGCGCTCGCGCGCATTCATATCGTTTGTATTGAAAGCCGGCGGTTGCCCCTGCGTCGTTAGCTCGATGCGCAGGACGTGCAGCAGTGGACCACCGGAGCCGAGTTGCACACGAGAGCCAGCGCGAATTTCCGTCGGCTCTGTCACGCGACGGCCATCAAGAAAAGTTCCAAACTTTGAATTGGTGTCAACGATAAGACAGGCATGGCCCTGCAAGCGAAACTCGGCGTGCTTGCGCGAGACCATCGGCCACTCCGTTTGATCAAAGACGACCTGACACTCCGCCGGATCGCGCCCCATTCTGACGGTCGCCAGATCAAACGTGCGCTCCGGTCGCCTCTGCCCGTTGCGCTCTTCTGCGAGAACAAGTTTCATAAAAGCAGGAGTCAGTAGTCAGTAGTCAGTAGTCAGTAGATTTTCAGGCATTCAAGGTTGAGATTGAAAATAAAAGTTGTCTGCCGCTCAACCTCTTCCATGCTGGCTACTGGCTACTGACTCCTGACTACTGTTTCATTTTCCGAACTTGAACGTGCTGAGAATGACGGGGAGTTGACCTTTGACGCCAACATCGCCCACGCCCTTGAGTTCGGGCGCGAGCGAGGTTGTGAGCATCAGGAGCGTCACTCCGGTTTTCTCTCCCTCTTTCCCAGTGGGTAAAAATATCACGCGGCCCCAGTAGTCTGCATCGCCTCTACCGACCATTTCGCCGTGACCCTTGAAACGGAATTCGTAGCCGTCCATAGAATTAATTTTGGTCTCACCCTGGGAAACCTTTTCGTAGCCGGGCAGACTCTGCGAAAGCTTGTTGCTGTAGGATTGAATAAGATTGTCAATGCTGGCGCGGTCAGCTTCAACAGTGCCCTTGCTTTCATACCAGCCGACGGTCAGATTTTCCTGCAAAAGATTCGGAGGCATCTTTCTTCCGACGCCGACGAAGTTTGAAGCGCCTGCAACGCCTGCTGTCGGGTCGAGCGCCCAGTTGTCAGGATAGTAGAAGGAGAAGTCAATGTAATGCTCTGCGAGTTTGCCGTTGAGCCTGGCGTTTGAGTTGACGAACTGTTTGGAGTTTGGCGGAGCTTCAAACGAGCCTCCGCCGACCTGCACGTTTTCGCCGCCATTGGTGTTGGAGTTGGAACTCTCGTTAGTGTTCGCGTTAGCCGTGCCCGTATTTGTGTTCGTGTTATCGTTTGCGTTGGCAACGACGACGGGTTTTGTCGGCTGGTTCGCCGCCTCCATGCGCGGCTTGACGACGAGGACGTAGAGGGCCGCTAAAGCGGCCACGCCAAGAAGGAGCAGCACCGCGAGGCCGCCCAGAATGAGAGGCAGTTTCGATTTGCGCTTTGGCGTTGCGGCAGCTTGCTGGGGGTATGAAGCAGCTTGCTGCGGATATGAAGGAGCTTGCTGCGCAGGCGTAGGCTCCGGCGCATAGACGGGCAGCGGCGGAAGCGACATGGATGTCGGCGCGGGCGGCGGCGACAAAGACTCTGATGTCGGCACCACGTTCGGCGGCATTGAGAGAGAAGCGGAGGTAGGCGCGCTGGTCGGCCCTGTCTCCGAGTGCCGAAAATCTGAAGTAGGCACAGGCGTATTGCCGGGCAGCGTTGATACCAGATCAGTTTTTGGCGGCGCGGGCGGCGCTTGCGCCGGAGGTGGCGGCGTTGCGGGAGCATCCACCTGAGTTGAATTAAAGGCCGCGCCGAGATCAAAAGAGCTGCCCTGTATCGTCGCATTGAGGTCGGTGGCAGTCGGCGCGTTCTGGTCTGCCATTAAACGGCCACCATCATGCGTGCAGAATTTTTGATTATCGTCTGAATAAGTGCGGTTACACTTGGGGCAACGTTTCATATGCTGTTCCTCAGTAGTCAGTAATCAGTAATCAGTAATCAGCTAAAAGCATGATAAGAAGATTGCTAACAAAGATGAGCGCGGCTTTCATCTTCACTCAAAGGTTTTGCTGATTACTGATTACTGACTACTGATTACTACTTTTACCTGTTGCTTCTTTCGCGTGCGTCTGCAAGCTTGCCTTGCAGGGTTGTGTTGTCCGGGTCAAGCTCAAGGGCGTGTTGATAAGCGCGAAGCGCATCTTTGGGTCGTCCGCTTTTCATAAAGCCGTCGCCGACTCCTGATAGTCCGAACTCGCCTGCAAGCTGTTTACGCTCTCCTGCGTTTGCAAACTCGGAGGCGCGCTTAAAAAGCTGTTCCGCCTCTTCAAAGCGTTCCATGCGCAGGTAGGCCGAGCCGAGCAGGACGTAGGGCGGAATACTGCGCGGGCTGATCTCGATGGCTTTCTTCAAAGTCGGCTCAGCCTCCTCATAGCGACGCTTGACGCTCAAGTACCGGCCCAGCAGAACGAGCGCGGCAGGATTGCGCGCATCCATCTCCAGCGCGCGACGCAGCACCGGCTCCGAATCATCCCAACGCTGCACGCTCTGCAAAGCGACGGCAGAGAGAATCAGCGTCAGAGGGTCTTTGGCTAATTCGTTGGCGCGTGCGTAAAGCGGCTGGGCGTCTTTGGCGCGGCCTGTCCTGGATAAAAACGTGGCGAGATGAATGTAGGCCACAGCAAATTGAGGGTCAATCTCGATGGCGCGGCGATAAGCGTCTTCAGTCTCTTTGCCGAGCATGGCGCGGCCTTCGAGCGCAGAGCCGAGACGATCCTGCGCGACGGCGTTATTCGGTTGCAACCCTGTGGCGCGACGCGCATACGTTTCCGCCTCGACCAGACGACGCGCAGCATTCGCCCCACTGCCCTCCTGACTGAGCACGAAGCTTAAGGCAATCAGCGCATCAACATTCGTCGTGTTGAACGACAGAGCCTGACGATAAGCTTTCTCTGCCTCGTCCCAACGCTGCTGGTCTATGAACACGTTGCCGAGACCCTGCGCGGCACGCGCGTCACGCGAGTTGAGCTTGAGCGCGGTGCGATAAGCTTTTTCGGCCTTCGCATAATCGCGCGCGTCGCGTGCCGCGTTGCCTTCTTCCAGCGCATCGTCAATGCGGTCTTCCAATTCTTCCGGCGAAAGCTCCGGTCTTCCGACAGGGTTCGGCTTCGGGCGCACGGGTTTGGGTTTATTGGTGCGCTTCTTGGTCTCAGGATTCTTCGGCCTGAAGATTGCGCCCGCGCCTCCCAAGTCGCCGCCACCCTCTTGCGCACATACCGTTGCGCTCATCAACACCAGCAGAGCGCACAACGCCAGCATTGTGATTAAGAAACTTTGACGCATAATGCCTTTAAGGTCTCCTCCTTCGAACATTTGAAAGACGGGCGCATCGGCGCATACGTCACTGGGCAGTAGTCAGTAGCCAGTAGTCAGTAGATTGGTCGAGTGATAATAAGAGCCGCGCTTATCTTTGTCAGTAGCGTTCCCATCCAACTCCTACTGACTACTGACTACTGATTACTGACTACTGCTTTTACTTCGCATCACGCACCAGGCGAAAGCCAATCACACCGCCTTTGGTCGTGGGCGGTAGCCAGGTGCGGAATGTGGCAGAGATCGGGGTCTGTTTATTCTTCGGATCGCTTGCATAAGAGCCGCCGCGATAGATAATCCCGTCGCGGTCTGTCGCAGGAATCTTCGCGGGATTGCCCGGATAGAGAGAGACTTTTGATGAAGTCCACTCCCAAACGTTTCCAATCAAATCAACCACGCCCCAGCGATCTTTGCCGTCAGGATATGAGCCGACATCGCGTGGCGAAGGCTCCTGAACAACGGCGCGATTCTCATCCCATTTGTTGCCCCAGGGGTAGAAATAGTTTAGGTCTCCACTACGAGCGGCATACTCCCATTCCTCTTCTGTGGGTAAGCGATAAGTTACACTATCTCGCTTTGAGCGCCACGCGGCGAATGCCATCGCGTCATCAAGAGAGACATTGACCACAGGCCAAATCTCTTGTCCGGTTAAAGGCTTGCCTTTGACCCAATGACTCGGCGGCGTGTAGTTCGTCGCGCTCACAAAATCCGCATACTCGGAATTGGTTACTTCAGTCATGTCCATATAAAAGGATGCGACTGTGACATCATGCTCAGGAAATTCCGCCGGGTGGCTGTTGTTGCGTCCCATCTTAAACGTGCCGCCCGGAATCAAGAGCAAGATGGCTTTGCTTCCGGCCTTTGTCCCTCCAAGCTCTTTGCCCGGAACAGTCGGGCCAGCGTTCACGTTAGGCGGCGGTGGCGGCGTAGCCTTGTGCGACCTGTAATAGTAGTAACCGCCGCCGCCTCCGATAGCGACCACTAAGAAAGCTGCGGCAGCAAGTATCAACTGCATGGGCAATTTGGTGGGAGCAACGACGGGAGGCGCAACCTGCCCTGAGAGAACGTGAACCGGGCCTGTCTGTTGTCCGACGCCCGGCAGACTGTGATCGCCGATAGGTTGCGTGACCTGCGGCGGGCGGTGCATCTGCGTGGAGGCAAAATTTGACGGGGCCTGCGCCACTCCGTCAACTGCGACGACAGGCGCAACCTCTTCTCCCGCAGCTTTGCGCCGCGCCTCTTCTTCGCGCGCCAGTCTCTCTCTCTCTTCGCGCTGCTTGCGTTGCTCCGCTATCGAAGCGGAGAGCTGCTCCTGATAATCCAGGTCAACATTTCCGGTGATGGTGCCTGCGAACGGGTCTGTTCCCTGAAAGCCTTCAGACGGAGCAAGCGCATGAAGCTCTGCTTCGAGGCGGCACTCCGCGCCGTTGCATTCAACCTGCCGCTCCCATTCGGCATAGCCTTCATGCACGATGCGTACATGATGCTGGCCCGGTTTCATGTCATGCACGGCCAGCTCGCCGAGTTGATTCGAGACGCCGACGGCGACGTTGTTGACGAAGACACGCGACTGCGGCGGGTTTGTGTGAAGGCGCAGGATCGTGTCCTGAGTATGAAAAGTTCCGGTAGCTCTGCCCGGAGCCATCATGGTTTCAGATGCAGGCGTGGCGGCGGTCTTACCCGGCATGGTGCTCCGCAGCACATCGGGCGTGGATGCGACAGCGCCTCGTAGCTCGTTGACAAAATCTTCGACGGATTGCGGGCGATTTGCAGGGTCTTTTTCGAGGGCGTGTCGCACGACGAGTTCGACTTGCGGCGGCACGTCAACGCCGAGCGTGCTCAAGGGTGGCGGCTCAAGCGTCAGGTGCTTCTTCATTATCGAAGGCACGGACGTGCCCTTGAACGGAACATCGCCGCCGAGCATCTGGTAAAGAATGATTCCCAGACTGTAGATGTCTGCGCGCGCGTCCGGTTCTTCATCTGACCACTGCTCAGGAGCCATGTAGAACGGCGAACCCATCAAGCCGCTTGTCTGCGCCTGCACAAAAGAGCCGAGCAGCTCGCCGGACTTAATCTTGGCGAGACCGAAATCTAAAATCTTGATCGCCTCGTTTACCGGCATCTCTTCCTGAAGCATGATATTGAGAGGCTTCAAATCACGATGCACAATCTTCTGGCGATGCGCGGCGACCATGCCGGAGCAGACGGGCGCGAGTATCTCCAACGCGCGCGCGGGCGAGAGCGCGCCTTCCTGCGCCAGAATCTCGTGCAGGGATTTCCCCTTCACATACTCCATCACGAGGAAAGGCATCTTGCCGTTGACGACGCCAAAGTCTGTCACGGCGATAATGTTCGGATGTCGGATGGCGGCGGCGGCCAGCGCTTCCTGACGAAAGCGCGTGACGAGCATGGGGTCGTTGCCAACCAGATCGGGAAGAATAACTTTGATCGCGTGCGCGGTTTTAAGAAAGATGTGGCGCGCTTGAAAGACGACGCCCATGCCGCCATGCCCGATGCGGCGCTCTAATTGATAACGCCCGTCGAGCACAGGTTCGCCTGCGATAGATGCAGTTGTCACATCACCATCTTGCGGGCAGTGATTGACATCATCGGGAAAACAACGGCGACAGGCTGGACATTCTTTCATTGATTGGCTCGATCCAAAGGCCGCTCTCGTCTGCGTCTCAAAACTTTGCGCCGGGAACGGGCGCAAACGAGAGAGGGTCAGCCCCTGTGTATCTCTGTTCGGGGCCGGAACTTCAACGCATAATCCCTGTGCAGCACGCGATAAATTTAGACACAACCCCGCTCCGTGATTTTAACGACTAAACGTCGGGCAAGCAACTAAAAAGCAGAAGTCAGTCCGTTGTCAGTTGTCAGTTGTCAGTTGTTTTGAGACTCACCGACGTAGAGCTTTTTATCTTCGGCTTTCAACCAGCCCAAAACAAACAACGGACAACTGACAACGGACTACTGACCAATCTTGATTGCTTGTCCTTCTGCGTCGCGCAGTTTGAGGCCGAGCGTGCGGGCGATGGTCGGGCCGATGTCTGTCATGGAAATCTCTTTGAGTTGTCCGCGTCGTGTAACGCTTGCGCCGGAAGCGATGAAGGAGGCGGCGTAGCGTGAAGGGAAGTAGCCGTGTTGTCCCAGCGCCTTGCTCGGCGTGACCACCTCGCCTGTGTAGTTTGTGCCGAAGGCGTAGCCGTCAGTCGCTTCAAGCATGAAGGCCGCGTCCGTGTTTGAGCCGATGCGGCGCAGCACGTTTGCATCAACGATGCCGAGCAAGGGATTCTCTTTGAGCTTGCCGCCAGCCTTGACGTGCATCAGGTCTGCGAACGCCGCGCGAGCGAGTTTCAAAGCCTCTTTATCTTTCGCGTCGCGCAGGATAATCGCGCACGACCCGCTCGTCACGTAAGGCATCGCGCGCCACTCTGTGACAACCTCTTTCGCGCGCCCCTGCGCATCGCGTTCTTCATGCACTTTGATGAGTCCGGCGCGTGCGAGCAGTACGCCGGGATGAATCAGTTTCGTGATGGGCAGGAAGCCGTGATCGCTGACGATGAAGACGGCTGTTTCGTCCATCACGCCCGCGCGTTCCTGAGCCGCGAGCAGGCGTGCGACGTAAGCGTCTTCCTTCTCAAGAATCGCAAAAGCTTCGGGCGTGAATGGGCCGAAGCTGTGTTGGAAGTGGTCGAGGTCGAAGAGGTGTATGAGCAGAAGCCCGGGCCGCTTCTCCTTGATGACGTATTCCGCGTAGCGCGTGCGCAGGTCGTCGCTCTCATCCGCGTTGACATTCTTGTAGAGGTCCGGGTCGTGCGCCGCCACTTCCTGAAGCAGACCTTGCGGGCGCGCGTTTGCGCTCATCACTGCGAGCGTCTCAAGTCGTGTCCCGCCGACTTTGAAAATCTCCGGCACGTTGTAATCACCCGCGCCGACAGCGACAGGCCAGGAGATCAACGCGGTCGTCAAACTATTTCTCGCCGCAGCATCCCACAGCGTGTCTGTCTTAATCTCGCGCGCGAACCAATGCCATGCGCCCGTGCGAGGTTGATCCGGCGGCTCGACAATCTCGTTGCCAAAGATGCCATGACGCGCCGGAGTCGCGCCCGTCGCAATCGTCGTATGCGAAGGATAAGTCACGGACGGATAGACTCCGCGCACGCCTTGCGCCGTCAAGCCTTCCGCCATCAAGCGGCGCAGCGTCGGAATCTTCAATCCATACTCGTCACGCTTTAAGAGATAGCGCGCGTCAAGGCCGTCAATCGAGATGACGAGGGCGCGTTTGGCCTGCTTCGAGCCGCGCTGCGATGCTGGCTCCTGACGCAGCGCAACGCCCGTCGAGAGCGACGCCAGCAGAAGCGAGAAGAGAAGGACGAGATGGAAAATGGGCCGCGTTTGCTTAGAATTTAGCTTCATACGCAACAAATTGTAAGGAAGCAAGAGCATTGTCACGGCTGACAACGCCATTTACACGCATCACAACGCCATTGCAAGCCATGTAAACGCCATTTACACGCGTGTAAACGTCGTTGCGACGCATGTAAATGGCGTTTACACGCATGTAAACGCTGTTGCATGGCATGTAAACGTCATTGCATGGCATGTAAATGACGGTGTATCGCGTGTAAACGTTATTTACACGCCTCGCAATGTCATTTACATGCAACGCAACGACGATGTATAGCGTGTAAAGGCTGTTGTCAATGGTCACAAAGTCATTGTCACGCGATGCAACGGCATGTGCGCAAAGCGTAAACGCATCGCTTGACCGGACGCAGACAGAGGCGGAGATTATTTCAATCTGAGCAAGCTCTCAACTGATATATCTTCATCTACGGCTTCCCAATGGATGCCAATCCCACCGCCAATCAAACGCCACTCTTTTCTTTCTTCCGGCGTGGCTTTCTGCAAACGCGGAAACCATATCAACGGTACAGATATTTCCCGCGCGTCTGCCAGCACGACCCGCAAGCTATCATCCGTACAGCTTACCTCTACCGCGAGAGGTTCGACTTCAACTGCTAAAGTGCTCATGCCATCTCTCCAACAATACATCTCGATTATCTTCGACAATCTTCTGTATCTCCGAAAGCTCACCGCTACGGAAACCGCGCGACTTCACTAAAGATACAGGGTTCAGCCAGAACTTAGCATATCTCTCAGCCTGCTCAACGTGAATATGTGGTGGCTCATGTCCTTCCAAGCTGAAGAAGAAAAATCTATATCCTTTGACTCGCAAGACTACTGGCATGTCACGATTCTACGCAGATTACTCACCACTTGGAAGACTTCATTATGTACGGCGTCTATCGCACCACTATGTTGACGAGGCGTTGCGGCACGACGATGACTTTAACAACCTCGCGCCCTTCGATAAAGCTACGCACTTTCTCGTCAGCCAATGCGGCTTCGCGTAGGGCTTCCTCTGTAGTGTCAGGGGTTGCTTGAATACGCGCGCGGAGTTTGCCGTTAATCTGCACGGGTATCTCCAACTCCTCTTTGCGCGCGAGTTCTTCATCAGCCTGCGGCCAGCTTGCATGACTGCCGATGATGCCGCCTTCGTGGCCTGAGCTTTGCCACATCTCTTCCGCGACGTGCGGAGCGAAAGGTGTGAGCATCAGGACGAGCGACTCCAGAGCTTCGCGCACTGCGAACACATCTGAAGCAGTTGCTTCAACGGGTTGCGCGTTGAAATCCGTGAGCGCGTTTGAGAGTTCCATCAATGCTGCAACGCTCGTGTTGAAATGCAACTCGTCAAAGTCTGAAGTGATACGCGCAATCGTCTGATGAGTCTTGCGCCGCAAGGCACGCGCGGCTGAAGAGAACTCTTCACTCGCGGGCGCGCTCTGTCTCTGCGCGGCGTCGGACAGACGCTCCTGCCAACGCCAGACCATTCCATAGACGCGGCGCAGGAAACGCACTGCGCCCTCTATGCCCGTCTCCTGCCAGCGCAACTCGTTCTCGGGCGGCGCAGCGAAGAGTATGAACAAACGAACAGCGTCGGAGCCGTAAGCCGCGATCATGTCATCAGGGTCAACGCCGTTGCCCAGACTCTTCGACATGCGCTTCCAATCATTTGTGCCTTCGACCAGATTCGTGACCATGCCCTGCGTCATCAGACGCTTGACCGGCTCGTTGAACTTGACGAGGCCGATGTCGCGCATCACTTTGGTCCAGAAACGCGTGTAGAGCAGGTGCATCACCGCATGGTCAATGCCGCCGATGTATTGCTCAACAGGAGTCCAGTAAGCAATCTTCTCAAGATCAAACGGCGCGGCTGCGTTGTGCGGGTCGCAGTAGCGGAAGAAGTACCACGAAGAATCCACGAACGTGTCCATCGTGTCCGTCTCTCTTCGCGCGGGCTGCTTGCACTTCGGGCAAGTTGTATTAACAAACTCCGCAACGCCAGCGAGCGGAGATTCGCCCGTGCCCGTGAAGTCTGCGTGGTCGGGCAGCGTGACAGGCAAATCTTTTTCCGGCACAGGCACGACGCCGCAACGCTCGCAGTAGATAATAGGAATCGGCGAACCCCAGAAACGCTGGCGCGAGATGCCCCAATCGCGCAGGCGGTACGTGACAGCCGCGCTCCCGAATCCTCTCTCTTCCGCGAACTGCGCCATCTCTCTCGTCGCATCTTCAGAGAGCTTGCCGCTCCACTCAGCAGAGTTGACCGTGATGCCGTAATCCGTGAAGGCGTGTGTCATCACGGCGGATTGATCTCCGCCGCCTTCCGGGTATCGCTCGATAGGCGCTTGCTCGTGCGAGACGCGCATGATGACCGGCCTGATAGGTAGAGAATATTTTTGCGCGAACTCGAAATCGCGCTCGTCATGCGCGGGCACAGACATCACCGCGCCCGTGCCATACTCCATCAAGACGTAGTTCGCCACCCACACAGGCACTTGCTCGCCGCTAAATGGATTGATCGCGATGAGACCTGTGTTAACGCCTTCTTTCTCTTCCTCCGCGCCGGGTTCAACTCTCTGGCGTGAAGCGCGCACGCGCTCGACAAAGCGCATCACGTCCGTCTTCAAAGACGAATCTTCAGGTAACTCATTCAACAACGGATGCTCTGCCGCCAGCACAACGGCGGTCGCGCCGTAGATGGTGTCAATGCGCGTCGTGAAGATACGCACCTTCGCGTCCGTGTCTTTGATTGAGAAATCAACGTAAGCTCCTACGCTTCTGCCAATCCAGTTGCGCTGCATCGTCAGGACGCGCTCAGGCCAGCCCGCTTCAATCTCCTTCATGTCTTCGAGCAACTGCTCCGCGTAATCCGTGATACGCAGGAACCACTGCTCAATCTCTTTCTTCACAACGGGTGTGCCGCAGCGCCAGCAGACTCCGCCGGAAGATTGTTCGTTCGAGAGCACAGTCTCTTCCTTCGGGCACCAGTTAACAGAAGACTTGCGCCTGTAGGCCAAGCCGCGCTCGTACATCTTCAGGAAGAACCACTGGTCCCACTTGTAGAAATCCGGCCTGTGCGCAAACGTCTCGCGCCGCCAGTCGTAGCTGACGCCCAGACGCTGCAACTGCCCGCGCATGTGCGCGATGTTCTCTTCCGTCCAGTCGCGCGGATTGATGCCGCGCTTGATGGCGGCCTGTTCCGCAGGCTGTCCGAAACTGTCCCAGCCAAGCGGGTGCAGCACGTTGAACCCTTGCAGCCGCTTGTACCATGCGAGCGCATCGCCGATGGAATAGTTGCGCACGTGGCCCATGTGCAGAAAGCCGGACGGGTAGGGCAGCATCTCCAGCGCATAAAACTTCGGACGCTCGCCGCCCATCTCGACTTCAAACGCGCCGGTCCCGGCCCAGTGCTTCTGCCACTTCTCTTCAATCTTTTCGGGAAAATATTTTTCGTCCATGATCGTCTCAAGCCTTTCGGTCAAACTACACTATCAAGAACCCTGCGCGCAAAGCTGCACAGCCAGCATTCGCGTCCCGGTTGGTCCTTCAATTTACGTTTTGTTGTAAGCGATGCGAGAGTCGCCGCTTCCCGGCACGCGCAGAGAAAAGCGCGGCTAGATAAGCGGCACCGTAAGGGCGAGTTTAAGAGATATGCAGTAAGCGCTCATGAAAAGTTTTAACTTCTCTTCACTGAAAATCCTATGCTCATGTTAGCGCAGGCGTCGCCTGTTTGTCGAACAGCGACGGTCAGAGCAAATGAGAAGATAATAGGAGAAAGAATAATTAAACGCAGAGGCGCAGAGGAAAACAAAATAGAAAAAGCAGACGAGTGTGCTTACTTTCTTTCTATCTTCTCTGCGTCTCTGCGTTGAGTGATTACCTTACTTCTGACTCTATTTCAAATTGACTCATTATTCTTAGGAGTTACGCAGTTGGTAGGAAAGCGCAACAAAAGTCAGA
>JBAWGU010000250.1:0-10115 GCA_049593215.1 Pyrinomonadaceae bacterium | reverse complement strand
GCTCCTGATCAATCAGAATTTCCGTGAAGCCTAAAATCGCCGTCAGAGGCGTGCGCAATTCATGCGACATGCGCGCCAGAAAAAGCGAGCGATAGAGCGACACGCGGCGCAGTTCCTGATTGGCCTGCTCCAAAGCCGAGCCGTGCTGTTTCAGTTCTTCAACCAGAAGCTCAATATGCTGGCGCTGCTCGTTCAGAGCCTGCGTGCGGCGAGCGTTGCCGACCGCAATAATAATCGGAGCGGCGACGAAGCGTATGCCGCTCAAAGCTGCGCGCAGACGCTCAGCCTTCGCAGTAATCACGACGAGCACGGCGACGAGCGACCCGCGCACATGAATCGGGACACCGACGCACGCTTCCAGTCCAGCCTCTTTGAGCGCGCTCTGCCAGGGCTTCGTCTGCTCAGGCCCGTCCGTTTGCTCCAGACAGCTTAACTCGCGGCCTTCGCGCTCGACATTTTCGACCAGCAGCCTTCCAACTTCGCGCGCCTTCTCTTCATCGAGATGCTTGTCCGTATAGATTGCGCTCTCCTGCAAACTCCCGTCGTCGCCGCGCAGGTAGATGTTGATGCAGCACAGTTGCCAGTGGCGCAGCAGAATCTCTGAAAAGGCCGCGCAGGCTTCTCGCGGCGTAGCAATCTCGCCGGGCGAGAAAGTTTGTGTGTAGAGCAGATCAACAATCTCCGCGCTCAGCGAATGAAGCTCTGCGCGCTGCTCATCCGTTTCCGCACAGGAGACAATTGAAACACTCTTATCGCTTACCGGTTGGCTCATAAAACGCACGAAGTGGCGTTTCGCACGTGGCGAAAAACCCGAAAGACCGCAAATTTATTTTTTTGTCAGTTGCTTAGCAATATAGAACTCTGCGCCGCGAGTGTCAAAGAGCAAGGATGAAGGATGAGGGATGAGGGATGAAAGAATGACTGTTCAATTTGAGCAATCACACGTTCATCCTTCCGCCTTCATCCTTCATCCTTGCTTTTCCGCGCGCGTGCGCTCTATTGATATTGAGGGCGCGCAAAGCAATTCGCGGCGCACTCAAACTCCTGACTTCCTTTTTCCTGTTTTCATGAAGGGTCTCATACAAGAGCATCCGCTCGCGGAACTCATACGCGAAATTTCTCTGGCAGGTCTTTCCGGCGCGCTGCGTCTGGAGCGCGAGCGCGTCAAGTTCGTTCTCTATTTTGAAGCGGGCGCGCTCTCGTATGCCGCATCCAATCTTCGCCCGCATCGCCTCGCAGAATGTTTGAAACGCTGGGGCGCTGTGCCTGAAGCGGAACTCGCCGCCATCAAGGAAGCGGACAATGATGCGAAGCTGCTCGCGGCGCTGTCCGCGACAGCCCGCTACGACGACGCGGCTCTGCGAGAGATGGTCGAGAGGCAGGCGGCGGAAGTGCTGCGTCCCGCGCTGCTCCTCACGGACGGCGTGTGGTTTTTCGATTCGCGCGCTCGTCCGGTCGAAGATGTGCGCGCAAAAATCGAGACGAGCGCGCTTGCGATAGAGAGCGCGCGCCGTTTGCCTGCTGAATTTGTAGCCAGCCGTTTTCTGCGCACGGATGAAAAGCTTTCTCCTGAGCCAAACTTCCCTTCACATCTCAATCTCCTCCCGCAGGAAGGCTTCGTGCTCTCGCGCGTTGACGCGCAGACGAGCGTGCGCGCGCTCATTGCCATCAGCGGTCTTCCTGAGATGGAGACCCTGCGCGCTCTTTATGCGCTCACGCTTGGCGGTTTTCTGCTGCGCGATAATTGGCCCACCGCATTTACTGCGGAAGAGGTTGAGAAACTGCGCGCGACGGCAGAAGCGATTGAGAAAGGCACGCCGACACAAACCGTCACGCATGTTGCAGCGCAGACGGAAGAGAGCGTTCCGGTTGCGCCGCGTGCGCAGGCTCCAAAGGAAGAGCTGGACCAGCCGCGCGAGCTTGAAGAATTGTTTGCGCGCATGAATGTCGCATCGAGCTACTACGAAGTGCTAGGCATCGTGCAACGCGCAGAGTTGCGTGACATCAAACGCGCTTACCACCAGCTTGCAAGGCGTTTTCACCCGGACCGTTTTCATCAGGAGCAAGACAGAGAGCTACATGCGCGCATTGAATCTGCCTTCGCGCGCATCGCGCAGGCTTACGAAACGCTCCGCGACAGGCAGTTGCGCGCATCCTACGATCTCAAGCTCAAATCTCCAAAGAGTCAGGCTGCCGCCGCGAAAGACGCAAAGCAGCAGGCAGCAAATGTGAAAGCAACGAAGACGGACGAGAAGGCGAGCGCCGATAGTCCCGCTAAAGCCCCCAAAAATTCTCAGGCGATATTCATTCAGGCGGAAGAGAATTTTCAGCAGGGGATCGCGGCGATGAGAGACGGGCAACGCGCGCGCGCCGCTTCGCTTCTGGCAGAAGCCGCGCGCCTGGCTCCGCAGCAGCCCAACTATCGCGCTTACTACGGACGCGCTCTCGCAGCCAGCGAAGAGACGCGCCACAAGGCCGAGTCTGAATTTCAAGCAGCAATCACGCTGGACGCCAACAACGCTTCTTATCACGTGATGCTCGCGGAGCTTTACCTTGAGCTTGGCTTCCACAAACGCGCGCAATCAATCGCGGAACACGCGCTCCGGCTCGATTCGCGCAACGTCGCCGCACGCCTGCTGCTCGACAAGACGAAGATAAAATGATGAACTAAGGAAGAAAAGCTGTCCGTAGTCCGTTGTCCGTTGTCCGTTGTTTTGAGTGTTACTCCGAAGACTGCTTTACTTCAGCACTCAATTCAGCAAACACATACAACGGACAACTGGCAACGGACTACGGACAAATTATTTATGGTTAATTCTGTGAAGACGGATAGCGCGACAAAAGAGGCTTTTGTACGGTTGGCTCTGGCGGCTGACGAATTTGAGGGATACGCTCACCCGCACGCGACGCGGATTGCCAAGCTTGCGGATGAGCTTGCGAAGCTCTTTCATCTTGCGCCGCATGATCGCGCGTCGCTCCGTCTCGCTGCTCTGGCGCACGATCTCGGCGAAGTTGTGATGGAGCGGGATTACATACGCCGCGCGGGGCCGCTCACGGATGAAGAGCGCATAGACCTCGCACGTCATCCGGTGATCGGCGAGCAGGAGGCCGCGCGCGCAGGCGCAGATCGTGGCGCGCAGCTCATCGTGCGCTGGCATCAGGAATGGTGGAACGGCAACGGCTATCCGGACGCTTTGCAGCGCGAACAGATTCCGCTCGCCGCGCGCATACTCCGCGTCGCAGACGCCTACGCCGCGCTCACCGACGCGCGCCCGTTTCGTCCGGCCCTGACCGAAGAAGAAGCGCGAGAGTTTCTAGCAGACTGGGCCGGACTCGAATTCGATCCGCAAGTCGTCCGCGCATTTCTCTCGCTCGGCCCAATCCCTGAACTGCGCTCATACGCCAAAAAGCAGGAGCCAGAAGTCAGGAGTCAGAAGCCGGAAGACGAAAATCAAGAGTTGAAGATTGAGAATCAGGAATCAGATATTGAGAATCAGATTTTAGATGAAAGGGAAAGGGAGGCGGAGACTGTTTCGCTTCTGAATTCTGACTCCTGACTTCTGAATTCTGTCTTGAATGTTTATGCACAACAGTACAATTCCGGCGGGCTGGCTTGCGTTCGAGTTGAGCGTGCTGCGCCGTCTGAAATTCAAATCCGTGGCAATTCCCTTCGCGGGCGAGCCGCATCTGGGCTTCTATCTCAAACGCTGGGGAGCGCGTGTCGCTACTAATGACCTCATGCGTTGGGCATGGACGAAAGCGTGCGCGTATGTTGAGAACAACGACGCGCGCCTGAGCGAAGAGGATGTTGAGCTACTGCTCGAAGACACATACCTGCCGAATGATGCGCTCAACAATCCCGCGCTTCTCAAATGGTTCAACGAGACGGACGCATTCTGGTTCGACAACCTGCGCATCAACGCTTCGATGCTCGACTCGGAAGTGAAATGCTCTCTCGCGCTCTCGACAGGGATGGCTGTCGGCGATTATGTTCTCTCATTCGATGAAGAGACGCGCAGCCTTCGTCAACCGCTCTCGCTGCAAGACGTGTTTCGTAGGGCGTGGCAGTCTGAGCCTGCGCCTGTCAACAACTCGCAGCGCAACACGTGCAGCAACACCGAGGCCCGCGCATTTTTAGCGGAGCAGCACACAGACCTACTGTTCCTGCGCCTGCCGCTTGCCGCCAAAAAGATTGAAGACAGACGCCGCTCGCTCTCTGCATGGCGCGAAGAATGGGTCAGGGGCGGAGACGGGTTCTGGGAAGAGATAGACAGGCAACAGGCCGGACGGCTCGGCTCTCATGCCGAGACCAGACAGCAATACCTGCGCTTCCTGGAAGACCTCCTGCACACAGCCGCGCACCTACGCACATGGGCCATAGCCTTCACAGAAAACGGCTTCGTCTCAACCAACGAAATTGTCGAAGCAATCGCCCGCGTGCGCAAAGTTGATTCAATTTACACCAAAGATTTTTCCGAGCTGATGGGCGTGCGCGCGACGATTATCACTGCTTAAAGAATAGTTAGGTTGCTATGTCACATCTAGAATCTCTTATCGCAGAGTATCTTGATTGGCAGGGCCATATCGTCCGGCGAAATATTAAGGTTGGACGCCTCGGTCATGGCGGTTGGGAGATGGAATTGGATATTGTCGGCTATCATCCCACGTCGAACACAGTTGTTCATTACGAGCCGTCAATTGACGCTCTTAGCTGGGAGAAGCGGGAAGCGCGTTATTTGAAGAAGTTTCTGGCTGGTAGGAAATATATCTTTACAGAAGTTTTTTCGTGGCTTCCGCCTGAAACGCCCCTTAAGCAAGTAGCAGTTTTTATCTCTCGACCACGTGAGAAGAATGAAATTGCGGGTGGTATGCTCATCTCGATTGATGAACTTATGAAGGAGATTAGAGCCAAAGTGGTTAAGCGTGGCCCAATGTGCCGCGATGCTATATCAGAGCAATACCCTTTGCTCCGCACACTGCAAATGACACACTCCGGCTACTACAAAGTGATCGAGTAACTTATTATACTAGTGGGCAGGAAGGGAGCAGAGCTATGAGCACGAAAGTTACTGCCACGATTGAAGATTTATATAAGGAGTCCGGGAAAGCCGAACTCGTTAATGGAGAAATAGTACGGATGCCGCCTACTGGAGATGAGCCGGGATACGCTGGCGATGAGATATTTGTCTCTTTACACGAATATGCGCGCAGCACTGGAAAAGGCAGAGCGGTCGGTGATAACAAAGGATTCCGCGTGCATTTACCGCATCGAGAGGCATTCAGTCCTGATGCGGCTTTCTATACAGGCCCTCCTTCGGGGATGAAATTTTTTGAGGGCGCACCCATCTTTGCTGTTGAAGTGCGGAGCGAGGGAGATTATGGCCCAAAGGCTGAACAGCAGATAGCGCAAAAGCGTGCGGACTATTTTGCTGCGGGAACGGAAGTGGTTTGGGATGTAGATTTGTTAAGCAAAGATGTGGTTAAAGTGTATCGAGCAGATGAGCCTCAGTCTCCGGCTATTTATCGGCGCGGTGAGATGGCTGAAGCTGAGCCTGCTGTTCCGGGTTGGAGTTTTGCAGTAGATAAACTGTTTCCACAGAGGCAGACTTAACACCACAATCACTTCGTCAAGTGTTCTACTCGCGCCGCCAGATGTTCTAATGGCGTCATCGGATGCTCCATTCACGCCGCTAAATGTTCCAACAGTCCCGTCAGATGTTCTATGTATGCCGTCAGGCGTGCCGATAACTTCGACAGATGCGCCGATAGTCCCGACGGATGTTCCGATGGCTTCGACAGATGTTCTATTTGTCCCGACAGATGCGCCAGACGTTTCGACAAATGCTCCAATGGCATCGTCAAACGTGCCAATCGTGTCGTCGCTTATGCCGTTCGTGTCGTCAAGTGTGCCGAACGCGCCGACAGATGTTCCAACCGTCTCGTCGGCTTGACCGAGCGCGCCGTCACATCATCCAGCTTGCTCGTACAGCAGACTTGTGTGTCGCGCTTTGATTCAACCTCTCTGTATTTATGTCGGGCGAAGATTTTCTTTGCGCGTATGCCGCGACGCCTGCGCTACTAAAGTTACCGTGAGTTCGACATAAGGAATTTGCGACAGGCGAAGCCCCGAAGGGGCGCGGGTTCAATAGCCCGGCGCACCGCGCCGGGTAGAGAGCATCAACGAATGAAGAAGCCCTGAAAGGGCGGCATAAATCTGCGTGAAGAATTATGCCGCCCTTTCAGGGCTAATGCTTGTTGGGCTGCGATAACACAGGGCGCTGCCCTGTGCTATTGAATCTCGCCCCTTCGGGGCTTATGTCGAACCCACCTTAAAGTTATTACCAGTTACTCTTAACAATGACTAATGTTTGATCGTCGCCGCGCTCCTGTGTGCCGGACCATGCGTCTATCTCTTCAAAGACGGCGTGGCGCAGGTCTTCTGCGGGGAGGTCTCTGTGCCTTGTTGTGAATTGCACGAGGCGATCTTCGCCATACTCTTCACCCGTGGCGGTCTCGGCTTCGCTGATGCCGTCCGAAAAAGTCAGGAGCGTGTCGCCGCGATGAAGCATGATGGAAGCCTCTTCATACTCCGCCCAGTCGAATGCGCCGGTCATCATGCCGCCTGTTTCGAGGCGTTCAACTTTTCCATCAGCGCGCACAAGCACGGGAGCGTTGTGTCCGGCGTTCGTGTAGCGCAGCGTGCGCGTGCGGTCTTCGTAGATGGCGAGGAAGAGCGTGGCGAAACGATTGGCATCGGTGCTCTCGCAGAGTTGCTCGTTGATGTTGCGCGCGATGCGGGAGACTGTGCCGTCAACTTCTGCGTCAGCGACGATGTGCGCGAGTACCTTGCTGCTACTGCCGCCGCTCCCGCTCCCTGCGGAAACCGCGACGGCGCGCTCCGCGATACTGAAACGCTCTGTCACAATCGCCGCCTGAGCGCGCAACGCCGCCTGCAAGTTTGACATCACGAGCGAGGCCGACACGCCTTTGCCCGACACGTCGCCCAGAGCAATGAGGACAAGTCCGGGCGTAATCTCAACGTAATCGTAATAGTCGCCCGCGACGCCGCGCGCCGCTCTGCATTCTGCGGAAATCTCCGCCGTCTTCATCTCCGGCACGCGGCGCGGAAAGAGTTGCGCCTGCACTTCCGCAGCAATCTCCACTTCGCGCTGAAGCCGCTCGCGCTCGACACGCTCCTGCAAGAGCGATTCGATGTTGGCGGACATCTCGTTGAAAGCTTCCGCCAGCTCGCCAAGCTGATCGTGCGAGCGCACTCTCACACGATGCGAAAAGTCGCCGCGCTTAATGAACTGCGTGGCGCGATAGAGCTTGTGAACTGTGCCTGTGACGGCGCGCGTCATCCATCCGGCGGAGAAGAGGGCAAGCAGCTCAAGCAGCAGAAAGAATCCGGCGATGAAGATGAGCGCATAGCGCAACGCCTGCGCAATCTCGCTTCCGGCGAGAAGCTGTTTGGTTGTATCAGCCCACGTCCACTTAAACATGAACGTCAGGTGCTCTTTCGTCTCGCCCGTCGCCCACTCCGTCGCGTTCAGAAATATCGGCGAGAAAGGAGGAGTGATAGTCTCGCCAAACTGGTCCTTATTTAAAGTGATTTTACCTTTACGGCCACCGCCGGTCGTCTTCGCGCCAGAGTTATCCTGCTTTTGAGGCTCAATCTCTACACTCTGTTTTTCCTCTCCTCCACTGGTCCCGGCATTAATTGTGACCGTTGAACTGCCGACGAACATCGGATGAATCTCAACACCCGCGCTCTCGCGCAACTGCTGCACGAAGGCGCGGCTGACAGGCACAACTAAAAGCAACGCGACGCTGCGACCGTTTGTGTTGCTACGCGCGACTGCGCGGATTGAAGCAAAAGGCAACTGCCCGTTCTCTTCGTCGCTCGCAGCGCCGACAAAGGCAAGGCCGCTCCATTCATCGCGCTCTTTCAGCCATGCGGGGAGCTGCGCGCCGACAAGAGTGTTATCTGTTCCAACCCCGCGCGTCGTCTCGTCGCCGGGAGCGCTCACAAAAGGCGCGTCCTCTTTGTGGCCCAAGCTTGCAGCATCTTCCGCCTTCCCGCGCCAGAGAGCCGTGCGCGCTCCGGGCAAAGACGCTTGCAGCAATGTTGTCTGTTCATCCAGCCAAGTCTGTATTCGTTTGTCGTCGGCGTTCGCGGGCAGACGCTCAAACCCGCTCGCAAGACTTCGCGCGCTTCTTGTGACCTCTTTCTTCTTCTCTTCCAAATGGCTTGTCACCATGCGCGGGTAATCTGCGACGGAGATGCTGACGGCGAAGAACACGCCGAGCGTCGTCAGGAGCAGAATCGGCGTCAACCCGACGAACGAATACGTCACCACCAGTCGCCAACGTACACGCCACAGCAGGCGACGCTTTAACCAGCGCAAACCTTTGAAGCCGTAATAGGCGGCTGCCGCAAAGACCGTCAAGAAAGTGATGAGACCTAAAGGCGCATCGAGCGGGCTATCCTGATACCAACTGCGTTTGTGCAGCAGTTCCCACAGGATAAAAGAGACCAGCGCGACAATCGCTACGCGCGGCATCATGCGCCGCAGGAAGAGGCGCACGACCTCGAATATTCTCTTCGCTCTTACGCTTGCCTGATGAACAACCCTCCTGAGCATACTCCTAAGTTCTCCCGCACAATTCTTCAAAGCTTTGTGAATATAACTTTCTTCCGGCTCAGAGGTAAACGAAGCAGATCGAGCGTCCCTCCTGACCTGCTTCATTTACGTTTGACGCTTCCACCTTGTTTCATCCCGTTGAAGCCAGCAGAGCTTCTTCAGCAGGCTTTGCCTCTGCGCCTTGATGCGCTTTTGCAGGCAGGCGCAATCTGCCGGAAGCAAAGAGCGCGAGCCACATCACGCCCGGCGTGGCAGAGAGCAGGCCGGAGATGACGGTCAGCGCGCGCGGCGAGATGAGATGCAAAGCCCATCCTGCAACTATCGCAGAAATGCTCATCACAAAAATCTCCGCCGCGCGGTCTGTCGTGAAGACGCGCCCGCGCAAGTTGTCAGGCAACAGGCGCATGATGAGCGTCTCCTGAATCGCAAACTCTACGCCGATCACCATGCGCGACATAAAGAGCATCAACGCAGAGAGCCAGAGCTTTGGCATCAGGCCCGCCAGCGCAAAGAAGAGGCCGTGCGCGATCAGAGTCCACCCGATAAAGCCGACCGTCATGCCGCGTAGCTCCACATGCACGCCAACTCTGCGCGCGAACATCATGCCAATGAACAAACCCGCGCCGACTGCGAAAAAGAAGACAGCGATATTCGCATCTGCGCTCCCCTGTCCGGCGAAGACGACGCTCCCCAGCCGGTCATAAACGAGGTTCCCTGCTCCGCCTCCTGTGGCCCACAGGATATTCACCCCGATAATCGTTGCCACCAGAGGATGACGCGCAATGTATGACCAGCCTTCGCGTATGTCCTGCAAGACACGCAGCCGCTCGCGCTTGTCAGTCTTCTCCGACAATTCGCTGCGCGCTTCATCGCGCGACGGTTGCTTCATCTCTCGGCCCGGGATGAGCCAGACAGAATAAGCGGAGACTAGAAACGAGAGCGAGTCAATCACGAACGCGGCCTTGTAGCCGAAGCGCGCAGAGACAGCCCCGCCCAGCGCCGCGCCGATTGCCATCAGCAAAAAGCGTGACGAAAACATCAGAGCATTACCCGCAAGCAGCCCGCTATCGCCTACGATGTTCGGCGTGGCGCTGTTCTTCCCGGCCTCAAAGAGCGCGCCAAGCAAGGATGAAGCGACAGAGCACACGTAAGCGATCCATAAGTCTTCCGGCCTTCGCACCAATAGGTAGCCGAGCACCACGACGACGCGCGCAATGTCTGCGAAGAGCATCACAGTGCGGCGCGGCCACCTGTCAACCAGCGCGCCTGCGAACGGCGCGAAGATCGCAAACGGCGCAAGCCGCAAAACGATTAACCACGCCGTAGCTTCAGGCGCACCGCCCGCAACAGAGCGCACCAATCCAAGCGCGGCAATAAAGTCGAACCAGTTTCCAAGCTCCGACACCACCTGCCCCGCCCACAAACGCCTGAACGAACGGTTGCCTCTCAACAACTGCATGTATGTTAGTG
>JBAWGU010000249.1:0-2976 GCA_049593215.1 Pyrinomonadaceae bacterium | reverse complement strand
CATCGAGGTTGAAGTTTACGGCGCGAGAAAATTTGTGGGACAAACGATAGAAACATCTACGAGCGAGCAGGATGAATTGATTAGCCGCCACCGCTCAGCTTCTCTGGCTGTTGTCGGCGTACTTGTCTTAACGCTCCTGCTAATCGTCATCGCGTTCGTCGCCAAAGATTCTATCCTGCGTCCGGGCAACGACCCGACTCTGCCTATGGCGCTGTGGATTATGATTCTCTTCTTCGGTCTGGGAGCGTTCGTTCTGCGCCGCACAAGGTTTAATGCGATGCGCCTGCAAGACATCGCAGGCGTGCGCGGCATTCCGGCTCTTCTGGCAACTTTGCAGGGGACCACAATTCAGTTAGCGTTCATCGCCGCCGCCATCGCCCTGATGGGCTTCATCATCACCATCCGCACAGGCAATCAATACGACATGCTGAGAGCAGGCGGCGTCGCCGTCATTGTGCTGCTTTATTGTTACCCGCGACGCACGGCATGGCAGCGCGTCGTCGAGGGAATTGAGCAGACAGGCGATGCGAACGACCCGCCCACAGCCAGCTAAGTTTGAAAATTTCCCGCCAAAATCTCAAATTTATCCCGCTTCAAAAAAAAGATTGATTTAGCAAACGAGCGTTTGCTAGTATCGAAGTGTAGTCAGTGACCGGCAAAGCCCCGCGTTCGGTCTTGGTTGAAGCAGCTTTTCTCACGGCCAAGAGGGTTTCCGTAAAAAGCGGAGCCGGAGTTCCCCTTCAAATGAAGAAAATTAATTTTCCCCCGACGAACGTCACCAGTGTATGGCGTGGAAGTTTTCTCTCCCTACTGTTTTTCGCCTTTCTCTTTTCCAGCGCAATTCAAGGCTATGCACAAGGCGCGTCTGTGCGCCCCGTTGCGCGTCTGGTCTCAAGCTCGCGCGCAGTCATCCCTTCAACGCCTCGCGCGCATGTCTTGAGCGCAGCGCGCATGAACACGGTGGTGCGCCCGTCAACAATGCCTGCGGCGTCTGCGACGAGCCTTGAGCGGCGCGCGTTCGATCTCATCAACGCACAGCGAAGGGCAAAGGGAGAGTCGCCGCTTGTCTGGGACGCAGACCTCTGCCGCATGGCGCGACAGCATTCGCAGACGATGGCCTCGCAAGGCTTCTTCAACCACGTCGGGCCTGATGGCCTGGACACGGCTGACAGAGCGCGCCGGAACGGCCTCTTTTGGAAGGTGCTTGGCGAGAACATAGCTTATAATCAGGGCTACGCCGATCCCGCAGGCTTCGCTGTCGAGCGTTGGATGGTTTCAGGCAAGCACAGAGCAAACATCCTGAACCCGCAGTTTAATCGTTCGGCAATCGGAGTCGCGCAAAGCGCGGATGGTCGTGTTTTCCTGACGCAGGTTTTCATCGCGCGCTAACGCCTGAAAAGTTTAAGAGCATAACTCTTGGGCGGCTGCGCTTGAACCGAAGTAGAGAAGCGAAGCCGCCACGCCCGATGTCTGTAGCCGCACTGACGCTGCCAGCGTTTGCCAAAATTAATTGGACGCTCCGCGTGTTGGGCCGTCGCGCAGACGGCTATCACGAGCTTCGCACAATCTTTCAAACCATCTCTCTTCAAGATTCTTTAATCTTCCATGAAGAAGCTAATGGAGAGCTACGCCTCACCTGCGACTCTCCAGACATCCCTGTGGATGAGAGCAACTTGATTCTTCGCGCGGCGCACGCGCTGAGAGACCTTTACGCAGTCAAAAAGGGCGCGCATGTTCATCTCACAAAAAAAATTCCGGCGGCGGGCGGTTTAGGCGGCGGCTCGTCTGATGCAGCGATTGCGCTCGTCGGCCTTGCGCATCTCTGGCAAATTGAAATCAGCAGAAACAAGCTCTCGGAGATTGGCGCAAGGATTGGCGCTGATGTGCCCTTTTTCTTCACGGGTGGCACGGCTCTCGGAACAGGGTTAGGAACGGAAGTTTCGCCGCTAACGGGAGCTTATGCCGAACACCTTTTGGTTGTTACGCCCGACGTTAAAGTCTCTACCGCAGAAGCCTATAAAGCGTTAAATGCTCCTGCCTTGACAAAGCAGTTGGGCGACATTATCCTTTCTATTTCTCGTGCAGACGAGCAATTTCATGATTCTCTACATGAGGCGCTGCACAACGATTTTGAGCCGGTTGTCTTCCGTCTTTATCCTGAAATAGAGCGTGTGAAGAAGGCTTTGCTGGCACAGGGGGCGCGCGGCGCACTTTTAGCTGGAAGCGGCTCAAGCGTCTTTGGTATCTTTGACAACAGGGAAGCGCAACAGCAGGCGCACGATGCGCTCAAGGCTGAAACAGGCTGGCGCGTCAACGCGTGCGCAAGCGTCGCGCGAACAGAGTATTTGAAAGCGCTCGGCCCGTGTGCCGAACTGCTCGACGCGCTTTACTGAGTTTGGAAGGGATTGATATTGGGGCGTAGCCAAGTGGTAAGGCACCGGTCTTTGGAACCGGCATTCGTTGGTTCGAATCCACCCGCCCCAGCCAGAACTGCAGTGACGCGTGACAAGTGACGAGTAAGGAGAAAAGAACTTTCCGGCTCGTCACTTGTAACTTGTCACTCGTCACTTAGATTATGGGAACAACTGGCGGCATTAAGGTCTTTTCGGGAAACGCAAATCCGAAACTGGCGGAGGAGATTTGCCGCCATTTGGGTTGCGACATGGGCCGGGCATTTGCGGAGCGATTCTCGGACGGGGAATTCAATTTCCAGATCGACGAGAACGTGCGCGGCGGCGATGTGTTCATCGTTCAGCCCACTTGCCCGCCAACCGACGAGCATCTGATGGAGTTGCTGATAATGCTCGACGCGTTTCGTCGATCGTCAGCTGAGCGCATCACGGCGGTTATTCCCTATTACGGTTACGGCCGGTCGGACAAGAAGGATCGCCCGCGCGTGCCAATCTCAGCGAGGCTGGTGGCGAATTTGATTACGGTGGCGGGCGCGGATCGCTTGTTGACGATTGACCTCCATGC
>JBAWGU010000248.1:0-19755 GCA_049593215.1 Pyrinomonadaceae bacterium | reverse complement strand
GGTAAAAGGTAAAAGTGAGGCGGAACCCACTTTTTAATAAAAGCTGGCTTCCCCTGACTTTTGCCCTTTACCTTTTTACTTTTGCCTTGTCTCACCCGCCCGCTACCGCAGGCGGTTCTGACTTAATGTTTATGCAAGCTTGTGCGTCGAAGTATGGACCAGCCGGAAGGAAGCGCGGCAGCCGCGAGCGCAATCTTAATGGCATCGCCAATCATAAACTTCGTGACGCCTTCGTGAAGCGCAAGCTGCGCTCCCATGAAGCGTGAGAGCCATGCCCAGCCGCAGAGCAATATCACAATCGAACCGAGCGTCATCGCCGCCGCCGCCGTCAAAAATCTTCTGTCCCATCCGCGCTCAGCCAGCAGCCCGACAGCAAACGCCGCGAGCGGGTAAGAGAGCAGGTATCCGCCCGTTGGTCCAAAAAGATGCTGCGCGCCGCCGTGCCCGCCATAGAAGAACGGCAGGCCGCTCGCGCCTTCAATCAAATAGGCGATCATCGCCAGCGCGCCCAGACGTGAACCCAGCAGCGCGCCCGTTAAAAGCACTGCGAACGTCTGCGCGGTAATCGGCACGGGCGGCAAAGGAATCACGACTTGCGCGGCCAGCGCAGTCAGCAGACTGAAACCAATCACCAGCGCAAGAGAGCGCGCAAGGTCCAGCGGCGCAAGGATTGCGCTCGTCAATGTTTCCGCTTTAGCGTATGAAGTGTTCACAATCTCAATCCTCGTAAATGGTAAATGGTAAATCGTAAATGGTAGAAAGACGTTTTTGAGTCTATTCACCATTTACCATTCACTATTTACCCGTCTTATGTTCTGACGCAAAGAACAGGGCACGGCGCGTTGCGTATGATGAACTCCGCCGTCTCTGTCATGTCGGTATTGCCGCCGCAACAGATGGAAGACGTGATAGCAATCAAGTCAGCTTCCGTTCCGGCAGCGTATTCAACCAGAGATTCGCCGACGCCGCCGCGCAATGTCTGAAAATTATTGAATAGGTCTGAAGCTTCCGCTTCCTCGAAAAATCTTTTCAGCACATCGCGCCCGCCGTCTACGGGTTGCTCGTCGCCTTCTGCGAAGACGCAAACGGTCGAGAGTTGCGCTCCTGTCCTGCGCGCTATCTCTGCGGCCACAGGCAAAATCTTTCGCGTCTCTTCCGCGAGGTCTGTGGCGTAGATGATGCGTTCCATGCGATCAATCGGGCGCATTGTGCGTCGCGCGCCGTAGAGACGTGCGATGATGGTCGGAATCCGAGAGTCGCGCGCGACACGCTCTGCCACGCTGCGGCCCAGAAAAAACTGCGCGATGTCCGAACGCCCGTGCGAAGCCATCACAATCAGATCGCATTCGTTTCTCTGCGCCGTGCGTATCAAAACTTCCACCGGATCATCCGCAGACTGCGGGATGATCTCTTCCTTCATCTGCACTTCTGCGGTGCCCGCTAAGGGGCGCGGAAACTCGTAGCGCGTCGTCTCCGTAATGTGCGGGTCACTGCCGCTAGCGATATGTGCAGCATGAATGATTGCCTCAAACTCTTCCGCCAACTTCACAGCCAGAGGCAGCGCGCTGTTAGCCACTGCGGAGAAGTCAGTCGGAAACAGAATCGAGCGAATCATAAAACAAATGGCCGGTAGTTCAGTCAGTCAATGGCCTGCTGGAAAAAGCTACAGGCCATTGACTACTGATGCGTTTTCAAAAACGATTCAATCTTACCTGATTCGATCTTTTTTGTCCGTGCTATTTCTGCGTGCCAATACGCATCCCGTAGAAAGAGCGCCAGACGAAAAATACTGAAATCAGGAAGAACACACCTGCCAGCAAATGCGTGGTGGTCTGTCCTGTGTCAACTGTCAGCTTCACAGCCAACTCCACAGCCAGCAGGCCGAACAGCGTTGTGAACTTGATGACAGGATTCAGGGCCACTGATGAAGTGTCTTTGAAGGGGTCGCCGACCGTATCGCCAACCACACACGCGTCATGTAGCGGCGTGCCCTTCTGCTTCAATTCGACTTCGACAATCTTCTTGGCGTTATCCCAAGCGCCGCCTGCGTTCGCCATAAAGATTGCCTGATAGAGGCCGAAGATGGCAATCGAAATCAGGTAGCCGATGAAGAAGAACGGGTCCAGAAAAGCGAAGGCAAGTGTGGAGAAGAAGACTGTCAGGAAGATATTGAACATCCCCTTCTGCGCATACTGCGTGCAGATTTGGACCACCTTCTTGCTGTCTTCCACGGACGCCTTCTCGACGCCTTCAAGCTGTATGTTGGCCTTGATGAACTCCACTGCGCGATAGGCTCCGGTCGTCACGGCCTGCGTGGACGCGCCCGTGAACCAGTAGATAATCGCGCCGCCTGTAATCAGTCCGAGCACAAACGGGGCGTTCAGCAGCGAGAGATTGTTGATTGCCGCAGTGTTGGTCAACTGATTTGTCAGCACCATGATGATTGAGAAGATCATCGTCGTGGCTCCGACCACAGCCGTGCCGATGAGCACGGGCTTGGCCGTTGCCTTGAAGGTGTTGCCCGCTCCGTCGTTCTCTTCCAGTAAATGTTTCGCGCGGTCGAAGTTGGCATCAACGCCAAAATCTTTTTTGATCTCATCTTTGATATTCGGTATCTGCTCAATGAGCGACAGCTCATAGACAGACTGCGCGTTGTCTGTGACAGGGCCGTAAGAGTCAACGGCAATCGTCACAGGCCCCATGCCTAGAAAGCCAAACGCCACCAGACCAAAAGCAAAGACGGGAGCAATCTGCACTAGCGAAGTCGAGACCATCAGCGAGTCGAGTCCCTGCGTGCTGAAAAGAAATGCGATGCCCATCAGGGCGACGATGCTGATGCCAAGCCAGTAAGCGGAGAAGTTTCCGGCCACCAGTCCTGAAAGAATGTTGAGCGAAGGCCCGCCCTCTTCCGACGAAGTGACGACCTCTTTAACGTGCGTTGATTCGGTTGAAGTAAAGACCTTGACCAATTCCGGAATGATTGCTCCCGCAAGCGTGCCGCATGAAATAATCGAAGCCAGCTTCCACCACAGCGTCGTGTCTCCGCCGAGCACAGGGATGATTAGATAAGAGACTGCGTAAGTCAGCACAACCGAAACGATGGAGGTCAGCCAGACGAGTGAAGTCAGCGGCTTCTCGAAGTTCATCGTATCCGCGTTGCCGAAACGGGCTTTCGCAATAGCTTCATTGACGAAGTAGGAAAGTGCGCTTGCGACAATCATCATGATACGCATCACGAAAATCCAGACCAGCAGTTGAACTGCCACAGTCGTCTGGTCTCTCACGCCGAGCAGGATGAAGGTGATGAGCGCCACGCCCGTCACGCCGTAAGTCTCAAAGCCGTCCGCGCTGGGGCCAACAGAATCGCCCGCGTTGTCGCCTGTGCAGTCTGCGATGACACCGGGATTGCGCGCATCGTCCTCTTTGATCTTGAAGACAATCTTCATCAAGTCTGAGCCGATGTCTGCAATCTTCGTGAAGATGCCGCCCGCGATACGCAGGGCCGCCGCGCCTAGACTCTCGCCAATGGCGAAGCCGATGAAGCAAGGGCCAGCGTATTCTCTTGGAATAAAGAGGAGGATGCAGAGCATGATGAGCAACTCGACGCTGATAAGCATCATGCCAATGCTCATCCCGGCCCGGAGCGGAATCGCGTAGATCGCAAAAGGCTTGCCTGTTAAGCTGGCAAAGGCCGTGCGCGAATTGGCGAACGTGTTGACGCGAATGCCGAACCACGCCACCCCGTAGCTGCCCGCGATGCCGACCAGACTGAAGAGCAGAATGATGATCACGCGCATCGCCTCAAACTTGAGCAGGAAGCCGAAGTAGAGCACGATGACGATTGCGATGAAGGCTTCGAGGATGAGTATGAACTTACCCTGCGTGATGAGATAGGTCTGGCATGTCTGATAGATGAGTTCGGAAATCTCACGCATTGACTTATGCACAGGCAGCTTCTTCAACTGCATGAAAATCACCGCCCCGAACAATAACCCGAGCACGCATACGAGCAGGCCAGCCGTGAGCAGCGTGTGACCGTTCGTTCCGAGAAAATCCACGCGCGAAAGGTCCGGCAGCTTCAAGTTGGCCTCGCCGCCAATCTCGTGATTTTGAGCCGAAGCTGTTGAAATGTTGAATGCGATCATGCCAACGCTGGCCGCAAAGCAGAGCGCGCCACGAAGAACCCGCCGTGAAAAGTCTGACAAATTGCGTTTCCTGATGTTGGAGATGAGAAACGCGGCAGAGCCGAGAGACAATAGACTGATAACAGAGATCAGCAATAATTCTGTGGACAAGGTGAAACGATTCCTTTCTGTTCGTAAAAAAAAGCTGATAAAACTGCCGAAACGCGCAAGCTCTCATTAAGGGGCAGCTTGAGACAGACCAAGACACACGGAAGCGCGTCCCGTCTCTATACTGCCGCCAGCAAGTCGCGCTAAAAGGGAGTTATTATTGCCGATTTTGAGTGAAACTGTCCACCAAGCGAGTGAGCCTTTTCACGGTATCACAAAAGTTAGTTATAACCGCAAGAGATGAGATGCTTATTAATGAAAAATTGAAGACACGTCACTTAATATACAGCGTTAGTGGAGCAGCTTGATAAATTCTGAAATTGATTTACGTAAACGAACCTTCGATGCGCGAAGTAAATCTGCCGTTCCCTGATTACTATGCAAGCGGTTTAGTATCTTCCCAATCTTTTTCCGTGCGGATTTGCTATCAGCGATAAGAACCGCTTGCTTATAACGTTCGAATGCCAACTCGACATCTACATCATCTGCGTCCATTGCTAAATCGCCTAAGTCTTCATAATATTTAGCAAGCTTGCTCACTTCTTTTATAGAGTCACTCAAATCTCTCTTTAGCTTCTTCGTATCTCCACCTTGATATGTTACCCATTCTGTTCGCACAAAATCAGAGGGGGGCTTAGATTTAGCTGATTTCACTAAAATCACAGGTTTGCCTAGCAAGCTACAAAGACCAATCTCAAAGAAAATATTTGCAAGTGTCGGCGCAGGCGTGAACTCGGAAAAGATGGCAATTCCAAATCCACAGCCACGAACTATCTGCACTATCTTTTCAAGATAGTCCTTTGTACCGCTTAGGCTTGTCGCTTTTATAAAGTGGTGTCTTGCCTTTAAGCAGTTTCGCACTATCTTGTCCATCTTTAACTCTATTTCTGAGACTTTATTACCGCTGTGCAGCATTATGAAGGCCGTCCTCGGTGAGGGTGTAAACGGGCCTTCTAGAATATCTTCGGAAAGTGGGGAGAAGATGAGAGGCATTCGCTATTTTTTCCTGATCCCTTTATATGGCCCAGGAGTCTTTTTATGACCAATAATACGTCCCGTTCTAGTATCAACTTTAACCCAACGTTTGGTTACAGGATTCCTCACCTGCACCCTGCCGGTGACTTGCCCTATTCTACCGCGTGAGGTGGTTCTTGCCATTAAAGTCCTCGTTAAAAATTACAATTCTTCATGAAACCGCCCTTCACAGTGTAGCGTAAGAACATCTGTACGTAAATCTTTTCAAACACCTTTCGCGCGTCCAAACAACTTTCCATTAGAACACTACCAAGCTTTCACCGCTTACAATGTTCCTGCCTTAACGAAGCTTGACCCCGTAATTACTTCTGGTCTCTTGCCGCCGCCGAGCCAGCAGCGGATGGAATCCAACAGCACGATGACAGCAGCAATCATCAGGATGGTTGTGAGCGCGGTGTTGATGTAACCCTGCGTGGCGGTCTCAGCCTTTTGTGTGAGCGGCCAGAAGTTGCCTGTGATGGATTGCCAACCGGCTGTGAGCGTCGTTATAGCAACGAAAGAGAGCGGCACAATCGTGGTCCAACTATAACGCGCCTTGCCGATGTTGATGATGATTGTGGTCGCGACGCACAGGGCGACGGATGCGAGCAGTTGATTGGCGATGCCGAACATGGGCCAGATGGTTGAGATAGAGCCTGAGAAGATAAATGCGGCCCAGCCTGCAACGACGAGCGCAGTCGTGATGAGCGAGCCGGGGAGCCAGTTCGGCTCTTCAAATTTTTTATAAAATCTTCCGCCGAACTCGCCTACGAGAAAGCGCGCGACACGCGTGCCCGTATCAATCGTGGTGAGGATGAAGAGAGCCTCGAACATGATGGCGAAGTGATACCAGTACTTCATCAAGCCGCGCAGGCCCGGCACGGCGTCGAAGATTTTGGCGATGCCTAAGGCGAGCGTGACCGCGCCGCCCGTTCTGCCTCTTAAATTCTTCTCGCCTGATTCCGCTTCGAGACGGTCAATCTCTTTCGGTTGCAGGTCAAAATCTGCCGCGCCGTGCTCGCCAATCATGCGGACATATGCAGCCTTTTGTGCGTCGGTTCGCTGTGCGGTGTTGATTGCAAAATAGTCGCCGGGGAAGAGCGAGGTCGCGGCAATCAAGGCGACGACACCGACGACGCCTTCCATCAACATCCCGCCGTAACCGATCATGCGCGCGTCCGTCTCTTTCGCAATCATCTTGGGCGTTGTGCCCGAAGAGATGAGCGCGTGAAAGCCGCTAATCGCGCCGCAGGCAATCGTGATGAAGACGAAGGGATAGACTTTGCCGGGAATGACAGGCCCGCCGCCGTGTATGAAAGGCGTCACGGCTGGCATCTGCAAATGCGGCGCGACGATAATCACGCCGAGGATTAAAAACGCGACCGTGCCAATCTTGAGATACGAAGAGAGATAATCACGCGGGCACAGAAGCATCCAGACGGGAAGCACAGAGGCGATGAAACCGTAAGCCGCCATCAGGATGATGATTGAATTGCGCGAGAGCGTGAACGCCTGTGCCCATGATGAATCCGCGATACGGCCTCCGAGATAAACTGCGAAGAGAAGACAAACGACGCCGATGGCGCTCGCCTCTGCTATGCGCCCGACGCGGAAGCGGTACATGTAGAGTCCCATCAAGAGCGCGAGCGGGATGGTGAAGCCGACTGTAAAAGTTCCCCATGGAGATTCCGCGAGCGCGTTGACGACGACGAGACCCAGACCCGCGAGCGCAATGACGACGATGAAGAGAATCGCAATGCCCGCGACGAGACCTGAGAGCGGGCTAATCTCCGTGCGCGCAATCTCCGCCAGAGATTTTCCGCGACGCCGCACGCTCGCCGCGAGAATCATAAAATCATGCACCGCGCCGCCCAAACATACGCCAATCACCAGCCATAGCAGGCCCGGAAGAAATCCGAACTGCGCCGCCAGCACAGGCCCGACCAGCGGCCCCGCGCCTGAGATGGCCGCGAAGTGATGTCCAAAGAGCACCCACTTGTTCGTCGGATAATAGTTGTGCCCGTCATACATCGTCTTTGAAGGCACGGGCCGCGCATCGTCAAGAGAGAGAACTTTCGCCGCGAGGAACGCAGAATAGTAACGATACGCGATTGCCATCACGCACAACGCACCGATGATGATTGGTAGTGCGCTAGTCCCGTCAGTATTCATCTCATCATCCTCCGAGCCGTAAGACTATCCATGCCCGCTGAAAAACGCAATAAGCTGATTGACGGAGCTATTCTTATAGCGGTTTGCGATTGAATGTAGCCGCTTTGGTAAGGCATCCAAGTCAGAACCGCCTGCGGTAGCGGGCGGGTATAAGTTTGGTTTGACTCAAGTGATGCCTTAAGCCACGACCCGCCCGCTACCGCAGGCGGTTCTGACACGAGCTACGCTCAATTGCAATTCGCTATATTATGCCGCCCCTTACGGGGCTTCTTGCTTTGTCGCCTTTTATGTTGAATGATGATTTATCATTCAACACTCAAAGATTATGCAAAGTCGCGCTGGCCTCTGGCGTTCGCGCTCAAAATCGCGGATGATAGTTTCAAGCATTTTCATTCGACGTAGTTGTATGCGCCGCCTGCGGGCAGCTTTATTGTTTTCGTTATGGATGATCTTCGGAAATTCGCCAGATACTTTCGGCCTTATAAAACTTCGCTTATCATCGGCATCATCTGCATTCTCGCCGGAGTTGTCTTCAATCTTTTTATTCCGCTTGTCGTAGGCCGGGCGATTGACGATCTGCGCAGCGGCGTGACGTGGGCCGTGCTGACGCGCGCCGCGCTTGAGACGCTCGCCCTGAGCCTCGTCAGTGGCGCATTTCTTTTTTTGCAACGACGCATCCTGATTGGCATGTCGCGTCACGTCGAATACGACCTGCGCCGCGATTTCTATTCGCATCTGGTTGACCAGCCGCTCTCATTTTTTCAAGAGCATCGCACGGGCGACCTGATGGCGCGCGCGACCAACGACCTTTCAGCCGTGCGCCAACTCGCCGGGCCGATGATTATGTACACGCTGCAAACCGTCTTCGTCGTCATACTCATCCTGCCCCTCATGCTCAGAATCAGCGTGAGCATGACGCTCCTGCTCTTCGTGACGATGCCGCTCGTCTCTTTGACCGTAAAATATTTCGGCCAGCAGGTTCACGTCCGCTTCGAGAAGATTCAAGACTTCTTCGCGCAGATTTCCGCGCGCGCGCAGGAGAATTTTAACGGCGTCAGAGTCGTTCGCGCCTACGCGCAGGAAGGGCCGGAGATTGAAGCCTTCGAGTTGCTCAATCGCCAGTACGCAGAAAAGAATTTGGGCCTCGTGCGCATCTCCGCAATCATGCGCCCGCTCATGCAGTTTCTCATCGGCACAGGCTTCGTGCTCATCTACTGGTACGGCGGCTTGCTCGCGGGTCGCGGCTCGATCACCCTCGGACAGTTCACGACATTTAATCTCTATCTCTTTCGTCTGATCTGGCCGCTGATCGCGCTCGGCTACGTCGTCAACCTCTATCAACGCGGCACTGCGAGTCTCAAACGCATGAACGCAATCTTTGCCATCAAGCCTGAGATTGCAGACGAGCCGACTGTCAAAGCGCAGCCGCCAATCAAAGGGCGTATAGAGTTTCGCCACCTCACGTTTCGTTATCATCCGACGGACGAGCCTGTGCTGGAAGATATCAACCTGACGATTGAGGCGGGGCAGAGCATCGCCTTCGTCGGGCGCACAGGCAGCGGCAAATCAACGCTGATGAATCTGGTCCCGCGCCTCGTTGACGCTCCGCGTGGCACAGTGCTCATTGACGGCATTAGCGTCTGCGATTACCCGCTCTCTCAGTTGAGAGAATCAATCGGCTATGTGCCGCAAGAGACTTTTCTCTTCAGCGACACGCTCGCCGAGAACATCGCTTTCGGTGTTAAAAAGGCTGAGCGAGCGGAAGTCGAGTGGGCCGCAGAGGTTGCCGGACTCTCGGAAGACATCGGGGGGTTCCCAAAGGGCTTGGAGACGCTGGTGGGCGAGCGCGGCATCACGCTTTCGGGAGGACAGAAGCAGCGCACGGCTATCGCACGCGCAGTCGCGCGCGAGCCGAAGATTCTGATTCTGGACGATGCCCTGTCATCCGTTGACACTTACACGGAAGAAAAGATTCTCGGTCGCTTGCGCGGCGTGATGCGCGACAGGACGAGCCTCATCGTCTCGCACCGCATCTCGACAGTGCGCGACGCAGACCTCATCTGCGTGCTCGAAGATGGGCGCATCGTAGAGCGCGGCACGCACAACGAGTTGCTCGCCACGGGCGGCGAGTATGCAGACCTGTATGAGCGTCAACTGCTCGAAGAAGAGTTGGCTGCCAGTTGATTTTGTGAAGAGAGATAAAAGCTATGAGTCAACAGATGCAAAGCGCGGGCGTGGAAGGCCGCTATCGCACGTTAATGATCATCTGGCTCGCTATTATGTTCTCCATCGGAATGTTCTGGGTTGTCGGCACGTTCATCATGCAGAGCAGCGCAAGCACTCAGAGCAACGGCATGTTGAATCTCATTTTGACGGCAATCGGCACACTCCTCGCGCTCGTTTCGCTGGCAGTCAAACAGAAACTTCTGGCCCAATCCGTCGAGAAGCAGAGCGTGCAACTTGTTTCGAGCGCTTACATCATCGCTTTCGCCATGTGTGAGGGCGCGGCGATTTTCGGAATGATAGACCGTCTCGCAACGAATGATCGCTACTACTTTCTGCTCTTCATCGTCGCGGTGGTTTTTATGCTCTTAAACTTTCCGAAGAAAGATCATGTGCTCGCAGCGACAGGCGGGGCTGTCAGATAATCAACGGAATTCTCAAAAAGCATGTCAACGGAAGCAAAAAAATTTCACGAAGAAGAAGCTATCGGCAAGACCTACGACTTTCGCATTGCGCGTCGTCTGCTCTCTTATCTGAAGCCTTACGTGCGCACGCTCATTATCGCTCTTGGCTTGACGCTGCTGGTCAACCTGCTCGGCATCATGCAGCCGAAGTTCGCGCAGTGGGCCATTGACTGGTACATCATTCCCGGACAACAGGATGCCAGCAAACTCGCTGGCCTGAAATGGCTCGCGCTCGGCTACCTCGCCGTGCGGCTCGCGCATTTTCTCTTCTCTTATTTTCAAGAGGTGTTGCTCAACTCCGTCGGGCAGTATGTGATGTTCGACCTCCGCAGCCAGCTTTACAGGAAGTTGCAGAATCAGGAAGTCGCCTACTACGACCGCAATCCCGTTGGGCGCATCATGACGCGGCTGACCTCGGACGTTGACGCGCTCAACGAGCTGTTCACTTCGGGCGTGATTGACCTGCTCGGCGACGTGGTGATGATCTTCGGAATCATCTGCGTGATGCTGTGGATGGATGTGCGGCTCACGCTGGTTGCGCTGCTCACGGTGCCGATGCTCTTTGCCGCGACCTCATGGTTTCGCAAGGGCGCGCGGCGCGGCTACGATATGGTCAGAACGCGCATCGCGCGTATCAACGCATTTCTGCAAGAGCACATCTCCGGCGCGCAGACCGTCCAGATTTTCAACGCCGAAGAAAAATCGCGCAAGCAGTTTCACGACATCAACGACGATCACCGCAACGCCAACATCCAGACAATCTTTTACTACGCAGTCTTCTTTCCCCTCGTTGATTTCATCGGCGCTATCGGCATCGCTCTGGTCATCTGGTACGGCGGCTACCGCGTCCTGCAAAACACGCAGACCTACACAGTGCTCTCGCTCGGCGCGCTCGTCGCCTTCATACAGTATTCGCAGCAACTCTTTCAGCCGATACGCGACATCTCTGACAAGTACAACGTGCTGCAAGCCGCAGTCGTCGCCTCGCACAGAATTTTTAAGACGCTGGACCTGCCCATACTCATCAACACGCCTGAGCATCCGAAGAAGAGTGGACGCGCCGTCGGACGCATTGAATTTGAGAATGTCTGGTTCGCTTATAAAGAAGAAGACTGGGTGCTCAAGGATGTGTCGTTCACGGTCGAGCCGGGGCAATCCGTCGCGCTCGTCGGGCACACAGGCTCCGGCAAGACGACGATCACAAATTTACTGATGCGCTTCTATGACGTGCAGCGCGGAAGGATTTTACTTGACGGCGTTGACGTGCGCGACTGGGACTTACACGCCCTGCGCGAAAACTTCGCAGTCGTCCTTCAGGATGTCTTTCTCTTCAGTGGCACAGTCGAAGGCAACATACGACTTGGCCGCACGGACATCACGGACGAGCGCGTTCATTGGGCCGCCGGAGAAGTCCACGCCGAACGCTTCATCGAACGTCTGCACGAAGGCTACAAAACGGAAGTCAAAGAACGCGGCGCGGGTCTCTCAGTGGGCCAGAAACAGTTAATCTCCTTCGCCCGCGCCCTCGCCTTCGATCCCGCGCTTCTCATCCTTGACGAAGCGACCAGCTCCATTGACACCGAAACCGAGCAACTCATCCAGCAGGCCATCGAGCGCGTCATGCTTAATCGCACCTCCATCGTCGTTGCTCACCGCCTCTCCACCATCCAGCGCGCAGACCGCATCATCGTCCTCCACCACGGCGAAATCCGCGAGCAAGGCTCTCATCAAGAGCTACTCTCGCTGCGCGGCCTCTACTGGCGGCTCTACAAGTTGCAATACGCCGACGGCTCTTCGAGCGATGAGGCTCAAACGGATGAGCCATTCAGCCCTCGCTTGCAGTACGGGGATTGAGGGTTCAAGCTTACCGGATTATTCCCTTTACTTGAGCTACAAAGGCGGCTCACCATTAGCAAACAGGTTCGTCCTTCGCACCCTCGCTTGTCCGTAAAACGCATTGCTTTCTATCCAAAGAGATGGATATGCGCTGAAAGGCCGGATGCCTTTGAAGATTGAGCTTGCAAGCCCTGACTGAGGGTCAGAGCGAGTCCCGATGCCAGCAAAAGCCTCAACAGTTGAAGCAAGATTGACGCTAACTTCTTTTCCCCCGGAAGTCGGCTTCTGCTGCGGCTGCTGGCGCGGAGTGTTCAGGCGATATGTGACCCAACGAATCTTGAGAGTCTCACCATATTTCACCACTTGAACCTTGGCGTAGTTACCCTCGGTCGTAAGCACAGCGAAGATGTCGCCCTCAGAAAGCTCATTGCCCTTATCGTCGTTGCCGCTAATCGAAACGTTGCTATAGTTCAAACCCTGAAGCTGAGCCACGCTGAGCTTTTCAAAGTCAGTCAATCCGATACGGACTCTGATCGAGCTGACGACGACGATACGCGCGCTGCCGAGCGGAGTCATTCTGCGATCACCAGTTTTCCAGATGGACCATGAAATATCTTCGACCTGAACGCCGTTTGTGGTCTGGTCTAAATCAATACTCACCTCCTGACTGCCATCTCTCAGACCTTGCGGCACGAGGTCTCTCGTATCAGATGAAACCTGAGAGGCGTCGTTGCTGATTTCCCAGACTCGCGCAGTTTTGTCATCGCTTGATGTGACGACGTATTTGCTTTGTGGATCGAAGAACGCGGTATTAACCGCGCCGGTGTGGCCGCGCAATTCCGCGATTAACTTTCCCGTCAAGTCCCAGATGCGCGAGGTCTTGTCTGCGCTCGAAGTCACAACATATTTTCCGTCCGGGCTGAAGTCCGCGCCCGTCATAGCCCCGGTGTGACCCGTCAGGTCAACGAGCTTTTTCTTTGTCGAAACGTCGAACAACTGAGCCTTGTTATCGCCCTCCGCCACGGCCACCAGATACTTCTCGTCAGGGCTGATAGTCGCAACATTGACTGAACTATCGAGTCCGAAAGTGGCGACGGGTTTACCGCTTTGCGTTTCAAACACGCGGATGCTGTTATCGTCGCTAGTCGTTATCACGTATCTCCCACTGGGGCTGAAGGCGGCAGTCTTGACGCCGATGCCGTTCGCTCCGTGGCGCAACGCTTGGAGTTTCTTTCCTGTGCTTGCGTCCCACACTTCGGCGTCGTTGACATTCGCCGTCACGACCAGCTTGCCGTCTCCGCTGAAGGCTGCGCTGGTGGCGTCGCTTGCAAAAGAGGGAGGCGGGTCACTCAACTCCCGTTTCTCTGCATCCCACTTTTGGATTAGAACGCCCGTCTCAGGGTTTACGTATAGCAACGTCTTTCCGTCTGGACTGAACTGTACGCTGCTTAGCGCGGCGCCCTCAGTGAAGCCTGCCGAGGCCAAGTTCTCCGGCTTATCCTTGCTCACGTCCCATATTGTCAAGATTCCACCAAAACCTTGACTGGCATGGGAAGTAGTAACGACGAAGCGCCCATCAGGGCTGAATGCGGCAGCAGTGATTGTGCCGACATCAGAAGTGATAGCCGGGAGGTCAGCCTCATCATCTGCTTTATTAACTTTCCAGACGCGAACCGAGGCATCATCGCTCATGGTCAAGACCTTTTGTGCGTCGTTGCTCAGGACGGCGTAGGTTACTTTTCCATCATGTCCGCGCATCACAGCTTTGTAATAAGCATTCGAGCTATCAATTTCATGTACTGTTTCGAGAGCGGCTTTAGCTTTATTGCGCTGCTCTTCGGCTATGGCCTTCTGTTTTTCTGCATCCTCCGCAGCCGCGTCGGCGGCAAGCTTTTGCTTCTTGGCCTCTTCCGCCTGTCTCTCAGCTTCGGCGCGCGCGCGTTTCGCCTCTACGAGCGCGGCTTCTGTCTTTTGCTTTTCAGCTTCGACGTTACGCTTCTCATTTATAGCGACGGCTCGCTGCTGCTCCGCAAGGGCTTTCTGCGCTTCCGCTTCCTTTCTCTTCTCTTCTGCATACTTGCTCTTATTTTCCACCTCTTTCTTCAACATTTGCTCCTTGCGATAAAACTCCAGCGCGTTGGCATACTGTTCCTTCACTTCAGCTTCAGCGCGCAACGCCTCCTGCTTCTTGACTTCGGCCTCACCTCTTGCCTGTTCAGAGACAATAAGCAGCCTCTTGGCTTCTTTCCTTTGTTGAAAGGCGAAAGTGGTCATGCCAAGCATGAAGAGCAACAGAGCGGTGAGCGCGCCCGCGATGAGCACCCAGCGTCGCCTCTGCTGCTTTGCGCTGTAACGCCGCCGCCACTCGATGATGGCTTCGGCCAGCCTGTCGTGGAAGACTTCGTAGCGCGGAGAGTCTTTCTGGTGGGGAGGCGGGGGCAGGACGCGAAAGATGCGCTTGTCGCCGCTCGAAAGCGTCTCCATCATCGTAGCTAGTTGAGTCTCTTTCGCTGGCGAAAGTTTGGCGTAGTCTGCAAGATCAGAGACGGTCTGGGCGATCTTTGTGCCCGAAGGCGTGACCATGTATTTGAAGAGTTTAGACCCGAGGTCACGCTCGCCCGATGTGAGTTCCGCCATCACGCTATCAAGATGGGTCTGAACGATGTGCTCCGCACCTTTCAGATTGTTGAGAGTTTTGAGACGCAGCACGAGCGGCTCGTCCTGTGCGGAGTTCTGCTGCTTTCTAATCCGCAACTCCTCTTCCCAAATGCGTGTCATCACAAGTTGCAGGTAAGGCGTTTCAATCTGCAAATCGGAGGCAGGTTGCTGAGACCCTTTCTCAACTCCTCCAAGTCCAGATTCGCCGATTAACTTCTCGCCGACCTTGACCTGTTTGAGAACCTCATCTACTAAATCGTCTTCGATCTCCACCTTAGAAAAATTTCCCGCAAAGCCGTTGCTTTGAATCTGCTCGTTGTAGCGTACAAGAGGATTTTTAACGGCCTTCTCTCCGCCCTCGCGGTTAAGGTGTTCAACGCGCAGGAAATTTCCGAAGAGGCCGGGCATACGCACCTTGAAGAAGTCCAGCTTTGACATCGCGTCTTCGCGGAACGAGACGAGGAAATTTACGGGGAGGTCAGGCGTGTTGACCGCGCGCGGGAATTCCGTGGCAAATGTTCCTTCGCCGTCTTCGTTAGAATGATAAAGAAAATACTCTTCAAACTGATCTAGGATGATTAACAACTGTCCCTTGATGCGTTGCGACCATTCGCGCAGGGCTTCTGTTAAAGCGAGCGAGGGGGCGGGCACGCCGACCTGCTGCCCTTTCAATGTCTTCGTCACAGCTTCTCTCACCTTGTTGAGAAGGCTGCGCACAGGGTCTGCATCGCGCCAATCGTTAAAGACCACTACAACGTACTTGGGCTTGCCAAGCCGCTTGATGTTCTGCTCCGCGAGTTGCCGCAGGTGATGCTCGACGCCAGCTCTCAGCACGGAACTTTTGCCGACGCCGCTCCCGCCGTAGAGCAGGGTTAAGCGCTCGGCGATTAAGTTTGACGTGATGCTGTTCTGTTCCCTCTCGCGCCCGAAGAAGAAGTCTGCGTCCTCTTCCGAGTAGGGAATCAAACCCTTGTACGGCGTTTTGAGTTCTGTCTCTGTCATCATCATCTTGGGCCTCCAGCGTCCGGCGTATCTTTAACGCGCTGCTCAAGCTCCGTTATATAATCGCGTAAGCTTGCGTCGAAGATTTCTACGTTGCGCGCCCTCCAGAATCTTTGCTCAAGCTCGCCGGGCCGCTTCTGAATGGCCCATGATTTATAGAACCCGTAGTTCTGTCTCTGTTGCATCTGTATGCGATTGAGAAAGACTCTCAAATTCCAGTCGCGCAGGCTGTAGCCCAGAAAGAGGAAACTGCTTCCGCTAAACTTCTCTTTCAGAGTTGCGGGCACGAGCGAGGCAATGTCAGAGCGCGTCAGATATTCCAGATAGTGATCCTCCGTAATCACGTAACTATCGCGCGGCATCATGTTGCGCCGCGCCGCCCGGTCCACTGCCCCGTGAACTTTCAGTATCACAGGGTTGACCAGATTTCTTTGATCGTCGAGCTTGATGCCGTCATAAGTGCTGGGGTCTTCAATCTCCTTCGGCCTCCCTTCGGTAATCCAGTGCAGAAACTTGCCGCGCCTGTCGTTCTGATCTCCTATCCAGTAGGTCACCAGATCGTAAGGCTGATTCCACTGTCTGAAAGCTCTTTCGAGTAGATCATCGTAGTTGGTGGTGACGATCAGGAGATTCGCTGGAAAGCCTTTGCCGCGCAGGATGTGTGGCAGTTTCGCAAAGAACTCATGCAGCGTCGGCGGCGGATAGTCTCTGTTAAAGATAGTGCGCAGTTTTGTGTTGAGCGTATCGAGCGTGTGCATCAGGGCGACGTATTGGGAGACGCGCAGGAGGTCGCCGCTGTCCGGCCAGTGGTATCCAAACTCCGCCGCCAGCGACATGGATAGCTCCTCGCCGCTCGGTAAATACTGACTGGCAGCATTCCAACTCTCCCCTTCCAGCCTGTCACACAGGTTGACCCCGGCCCCCAGAAACGGAATCAACTCGCCCGCGCAGATCGCGTCAATCATTTCGCTGTAGTCCGGGTCGTCCAGCATGTTAGCGACGACCGCACTTGCCTGCGGATCGTCAAGAATTTCCAGGACGGCTATATCTTCCATTCCACCGAGAGGGAGAGATGAATCCTGATAAACGGTGCGCCACAGAACGACTCTCGCTGTTCTGTTCCTGCCCCTCTCGACGAAAGGAAAATCTACAGTCACTTCGTCATCAGGCTTCTCCAACGTATCTTTCGGGATGCCCAGAGCCTGCGCGACCATGTGAGCGCATGTGATGATACGGTTCTCCGGGGCCAGATAACCCATCCCCGCAAACGCTCCGCTCTTGTTAATAAGCCGAACAACTGACGACATGATTTGACTGTTCATATTTTGTCTCGCGGTTTGTGCGTGAGGCACATTTACAAATAGCTAGGCTCGCCAGGACTCTTACTGTTTTGTTGGGAACACCCTGTTGACAGTATTTAGAGGCAAAAAACCGGGCTAGCAGGGCACCATATCTCACTGACTTCGGTGTGTCTGCTCCAACTTATACATCAGCCGGGAAAACACGTCAACAACCTTCAGCTTCAACAGGTATGACCCGCGTAAATGGAAGGGGCAGCCTCTACAAAATGCAATGTAGCGCTGGCTCATCGGGCAGCGCAGCGAGAGCGTTTGAGTTGTTCGGCTCTCGTTTGCAGTATGGCGACCGAAGGGTTTGTCAGCTTTTACTTTGAGCGTGCCCAGTAGGCTCCCAGAAAGAAGCCTAAAGCGATGGGGAGTAGCATGATGAAGATTAAGATGAGCGCGAGGACGATGGCGACTATCACGCTTACAAATAAACTCTCGGTTGGGGCACGGACTTTCCACATCGCCCGAAGGATAAAAAGGGTGGGGATAAATACAATCACGGAGACAACAGAGAGCACCACAAGTATCTTGTAAAGCCTGCGGCGAGATTGGAAGCTTGCGCGCCAGTCAAGAATGGCGGCGGCCAGCGCGTCGTGAAAGATTTCGTACTTGACTTCGCTCTCCTTCGTCGTGCCTTCGACGATGCGCAGGAGCCGTATATTCGGCGATGACAGATTCTGGAGCAGAGGCTCGACCCTCATCTTAATTCGTTTGCGAGGAACGTCCGCATAGTTGGCAAGGTCTCCGGCGCTGAGCGCGATCTTGGTTCCCGAAGGGGTCACGAGGTGGGACAACAGTCTTGATGCCATCACTCGCTGCACATACGGTAGATTGCTCATCACTTCGCTCAGATATGTTCGCACAATCTTTTGCGTGCCGCCGATTTTCTCAAGCGTTGAGATTTTCATGGAGTGCGAGCCTGCCTTCACCTCTTCATTCCAGAGCCGTGTCATGACAAGTTGCAGGTAGGGCATCTCGATTCTTCGCTCGGAGTCTGTGGCGACCGCAGGGGCGGCGGTCTTCTGCTGAACAGGCTCTATGCCTTTCAGGTCGTTAATAATTCTCGTCACCAGCGGGTTTTCGATGTCCATACTCGCCGCCGGATACTTTTCGCTGTAAACGCGCAAAGGCTCGCGGATGGCCCTTCCGACAGCTTCGTCGTCAAGATGCTTGAGGCGCAGGAGGTTTGCGAGCAGCACGGGGACGCGCGCGCGGAAACGGTCCAGCTTGCTTAACTCCTCCTCGCGCATCGAAATCATGAAGTTCACGTTGGCTTCGTTGCGGTTGATGGCACGCGCGAATTCCGCCTCGAAGCCCTGCGCCCCTGATGTCGGCGGGTGGTAGAGAAAATATTCTTCAAACTGGTCGAAGATTAAGAGCAGACGCTTGCGAAAGGCTCTGGCGGAGCCGAAGAGCAATGAGTCGAGCGCGAGCGTTTCAACGGTTGGACGCTGCGTGGCTTCAACATCGCGCCGCCCTTCACTTTCGCCGTAAGTCTCATCGCCGCTTTCGAGGGCTTCGCTTATCCCCTTCAACACATCCGCCTCGCTGCGGCCCGTGCATTCGCACATGCCGCGCAAGACATCACGCTTGAGCGCGAGGCTGAACGATTCGTTCTGCCATGAGTTGAAGAAGATGACGCAGACGTGCGGCGTCTGTGTGAGCTGCGGGATAACGCCCGCCCGCAGGATAGAGCTTTTGCCGACGCCGCTCGTGCCGTAGAGGATTGTGAGCGGCGCGACGAGCAGGTTTGAGGCGACGGTCTCGCGGTCGCTCTCACGCCCGAAGAAGTATTCGCGGTCTTCCTCTGTGAATGGTTGCAGCCCCTTGTAAGGACAGGCAGGCGCAGCAGAAGAGTTGTCTGGCATCATCCTCGCACACTAAGCTTTGCGTAGCTGGTCCACAAACTCGTTAATCTCTTTGTCGTAAATGTCTATCCCGCGCCGCGACCAGAGTTTACTTTCGAGCGCGGAGGGTTTGTACTGTATCGCCCATGACGGATTGCGCTCTTCACTGTCCTCATGGCCGCCAGCGCCTTGAATCTTCAACACGTCGTCAATCTTCCTGAGCACGACGCGCATGTTCCAGTCGCGCAGGCCGTAGCCTAGAAAGAGAAACTGCCGCGCGCTGAAGTAAGACATGAACTGCGTCGGCACAGCCGCCTGCTGGGTCATCCGGTTGATGAAAGTGATGTAGTCGTCTTCCGTAATCACATAGCTGTCCTGCCGGTACGGCCTGTCTTCGTCCGCCTCCGCCTCGCCCTTGTACCAGGGGCGCACGACCGTGCCGTGCATCTTATAGATCACGGTCATGGTCTTCAAACGCTCGATCATCGGCAGCGTGTTTGGAGCTTCCGCGACAGGCTCCTTTGCGCCGTCCTTCCACCAGAGCACCGCGCCAGCCATGTCCTCGCGGTCTGTCGGGTGAATCACGAGGTCAAACGGACGGCCCCGCTCTTTGAATGCGCGCTCGGTGAGATCGTCGTAGTTGGTTGTGACAATCAGGAGCGGGCGGTCAATCTCTGCGAGATGCTCGTGAATCTTGTGCGGCTTGAAATCCTGATTGAAAGTCTCATGCAGTATCTCGCGCAGGCTGCGTCGCCCGCTCGCTTCGACAAAATAGGAAGCGACCTTTGCAAGATCGTTCAAGTCCTCGTCGCTGTCTGAGGGGAATTGGACCAGATGCGCCAGCTTGCGCGCGAGCTGCGAGCCGCTCGGCAAAGCTGCAATCTCTTTCGCAGCCTGCGCG
>JBAWGU010000247.1:0-8150 GCA_049593215.1 Pyrinomonadaceae bacterium | reverse complement strand
TTTGAACCCTTTGGCTCGCAACAGCAGCAACCATTTAATCAAATGTCTCCCTGACGAAATTATGAAGGAGGAAGGGGCGTGAGAATTTGAATATAACATGGCAAGAGGCTTTCAGCTATAAATTGCTTCTGGGAATTTTATTGTAGGGGTAGGGCAGGTCCGCAGCCCGCTCAATCTACAGAAGATTCAAACAGGATGGACAGGATACAGAAGAAACGATGAAGGAGGAATGATGAACGCGGAATGAAAGGCGAATAGTTTGCTCGTTCATCATTCATCGTTTCGCATTCATCATTTCTTTCATCCTGTCTATCCTGTCCATCCTGTTAATTTCTTCTACTGATTCGTCCTTAGTTACAGATAAATAACGTGCGAAGTGCGCCAGACGTTGGAAGGGATCGTGCCGGGCGCGGCTGTGGTCAGGAGGATGACGTAGTTACCGTCTGCGACAGGCATTGATTGATCTTCATCCGGCCAGACATTCGTTTCAAAAAACTTTTCCTGGCCTGCGCCCACTCTCACCAGCGCGAGACGGCGCAGGCAGGCATAAAGATGTTCAGGACCAACGCTGTAATGGCCTAACTCCTGCCCCAGTGCGAGGCGAACCTCTGCGCGCTCGGCTATAAAATGAGCGACGAGCGAAGCGGCGAGAGTCACGCCGTGCTCGAAGCGCGCCGCAAACTCTTTTCCATTCGTCTCCCTTTCATCGTCGCTTCTCATCTGCGTGTCGAGGGCAATCGTGACGCGCCGTTCGTCTTCCGCAGTAAACTCGCGCACAGTCAAACGATGCGAGCGCGCCGTCGCTTTCCAATCAATGTGGCGCAGATCATCCTGCGGCTGGTAATCACGCAGCGACAGCAGATCATGCCCCGCGCCGCGCCGCATCGAAGCCAGCATCCCCGCATTCATCGGCAACAGGTGAAGCTCATCGCCGACCGGCTCAAGTTTCGGATAGACGATGATGTCAACGTTGCGCGCCCGCAGGCGACGGCGGCGACGAAAGAAGCCGAACGGAAAACGCGTTGAGAGTTCAAAGCCTGTGATGAGCACGTGGCCTCGCTCCGCAAAAGTCTGCTCGACTTTCTGCTCTGCCGCCGCCTTGTGCGGCACGTACATAAAATATGCGAGCGCACGTTTCTTGAATCGCTTGATAACTCGCTTGCCTCGCTTAGGCTTCTCATCATCTTCATCGCGTGGCCCGCGCGCTTCAACCAGCACGGAGAACGAAGGCAGCAAGCGTTTTCTATTTCGCAGAGTGACGATGACGGGCGCAGGCTCTGTAGCGAAGATGTGGTCGGGGAAACGCGCCGAGACAACCAGATCGCGCAAGGATGAACGCGCCGCCACCCACGAGATGAAGAGCGTCGAAGCAAGAACCGAGAAGACCAGAAACAGAAGGTTGTTGCCCGTGTTCCACGCCGCGAACGCGACGATGGCAACGATGCACAAAAAGATCACGCCGCCCGGCGTGACTTCAAAAGGAACATCCAGACCGGAGACTTCCATCCGCGCAGAGCGAACGAGCGGCGGAAGTACAAGGACGACTATGAGCAGCACGACGATGAGCGAGACAATCGCCGCCGCAGTCGCCAGCCCCGGCTCGCCTGCCCTTCGCGCAAAAGCGGTGACAAACGCAGCGCCCAAGCCAGCCAGCACAAGCAACGTCCCAAGAATCGCGTTGCGCCACCTTTGAAAATTTTTGAATGAGGAAGACATGGGGAAAAGTCAGGAGTCTTAGAGTCTCGGAGTCTGGAGTCCAAAGACAAAAAGCAGTTGGCCTTTGACTTCAGACTCCTGACTCCGAGACTTCAGACTCTTTTAGATTGGCACGCTCACCGTTTTCATAATCTCTTTGAGCACGGCTTCGGCCTCTTCGCTGCGACGAAGCGAAGATGAGAAGCGAGAGCTGACGACGATGCGATGCGCGAAGACGGGAAGCACGAGGCGCTTGATGTCGTCGGGCACGCAGTAGTTGCGATCTTCCGTGAGCGCGATGGCTTGAGCGGCGCGAAAGAGCGAGAGCGTGCCGCGCGGGCTGACGCCGAGGTCCAGCATCTCCGTATCGCGCGTCGCCGCCACAATCCGCATCAGGTAATCAACCAGCGCATCGTCAAACGAAACTTCCGAAACGCTCTGCTGCAATTCAACAATGTCTTCGCCCGTCATCACCGCGCGCAATTCATCCAGAGGCTCTGCGCGCTCACGATCACGAAGAATCTGCTTCTCATCATCAATGGACGGATAGCCAATGCGCAGGCGCAGCATGAAGCGATCAAGTTGGGATTCGGGCAGAGGGTATGTGCCGTGATGCTCAATCGGGTTTTGAGTTGCCAGCACGATGAAGGGCGCGGGCAACAGGTGTGTCTCGCCTTCAACAGTGACATGGCCTTCGCCCATCGCTTCGAGCAGCGCGGATTGAGTCTTCGGCGTCGTGCGGTTGATCTCGTCGGCGAGTACGATGTTGGCAAAGACGGGGCCGGGCTTCCATTCAAACGTTCCCGTGTGCTGGTTATAGACTGAAAGGCCGATGACATCCGAAGGCAGGAGGTCTGAGGTAAACTGTATTCTTTGAAAGATGCAATCGAGCGCGCGTGCGAGAGCGTGAGCGAGCGTGGTCTTGCCTACTCCGGGAACGTCTTCGACAAGCAAGTGCCCGCCAGCTATCAGCGTCACGATGGCGAGGCGCACAGCCTCCGGCTTGCCTTTGATGACAGTCTCAATCGCCGCCTGTAGCTGGTCTATCTTTTCCGCAGCAGAAGATAACGCGCTCGCTGCTTCCCTGTTTGCCGTCTGCAACCTTCTCATTAATGTCTCTTAGTTTCGGAGAACTCTTTCTTCAATCTCATTTTACATACTTGGGCCACGCATCGCACGCTAAAAAGCAAGGATGAAAGAAAAGCTGTCCGTAGTCAGTGGTCCGTTGCCAGTTGTTTTGAATCTTATCTTTGTTGAATGCTCTATCTTTAGAATTTAACCTGGCAATCACGAACAACGGACAACTGACTACGGACAACGGACAGCTTTTCCTTGCTCTTCATGTGCGCTTGGCACGGCGTTGTAGTAGAATTTGAGATGCCGCGAGAAGCTCAAACGGGTGCAAGGCCCGTGCTTAAATTTTCAGGAACTATGCGCGGCAGCAATCGTGTATTTAATCTGGCAGGAGCAATTATGAGAGACAGGCAACAACACCAGATGAGCGAGCGCGGCTTTTCGCTCATCGAACTGATGATCGTCATTGCGATCATAGGCATTTTAGTCGGCGTCGGCGTCTTCGGCTGGAAAGTGGCGATCCGCAAGGGCAACGAGGCCGCAGCCATTCAAACCGTGAGCCGCATCAGAGAAGCGCAAGCGTCGTTTGCCCTCAGCCACCGTGGAGACTACGGGACATTCGACCAACTGATTAAAGACGGCTCGCTCGACGAAAAATTCGCAGGCGATTCGCCCGTCATCAACGGCTACATCTACGTCATGAAGGTAACGCCGAAGTCTACCAATCAACCGGCCAACTTTATCATCAACGCCAACCCGCAACAGTTCGGTCAAACAGGCAGTCGCTACTTCTACTTCGATCCGGCTCTCACCACGATTCGCTCCAACGAAGACAAAGAAGCAGGGCCAACAGACCCTTCGATCTAGCCAACATTCGTTGCTGGCGGAAATTTTAAGACTCGCTTGACGCTGCAAACATGCTTTGTTAGCATCGCGCATCTTTCAAAATTTGAATGCCCGCTTGGCTCAGTGGTAGAGCACTCGCTTCACACGCGAGGGGTCAATGGTTCGAATCCATTAGCGGGCATACCAAAACTCAAAAAGGCAGCCACATTGCTGGCTGCCTTTTTCATTTTAGAGGAAATGTCTTGCTGGGAGCGCAGGCATCTTGCCTGCAAAGCGTGCTTTCCAGCACGCTCACGCGAGATTCATTTTCATTCAATCTTGAAATTATCCTATCTGATGTTCGCGCTCACGCGCTCATGGCAGGCAAGATGCCTGCGCTCCCAGCGTGTTATTGCAAAATCGGATGACCGCCGCCTTTGCTGTGATCCCTCGTTCTTTCGTACATGCTGCGATCATTGTAGTAGAGCACCAGATGCTCGCCCTCGTAGCGGACGACGTTTGAGACGCGGCTCATGTCTCTTTCGTGCTCCGCGATAACGAGAGCGCAGGGATTGTAGGCGATGACCATTCCGGCTGCGTAAACATAGCCGCCCTGATCATAGACGCTTCCGGCATACTGCGCTGCGTAAACAGCAATGTCGGGTGAATAAGCGCCTGCGCTGTCTTTCAAACGGTCAGGGCGCGCGATGAAGATTGTGTAGTCCGAATAATTCAAGCGCGTTCTGTAACCGTGACGGCGCGCGACGGCGAAGAGTTCCGACAGTCCGTTATCAATCGCGTTGAGCATCTCGGCGCGAGGCTTTGTGCGAGCATAGACAAGCGCGCCGCGCGGCGTTCTCGTTGAGACGGTAAACCTGTCTCCGGTGATCTGCTCCGCACGCGCTAAGAGTTGCGGCTCAACACGGTACTGTGCAGCCACGTTGCGCGTTTGGCCGCCGAACAGAAAGATGCCGCAAACGACGGCGATGCAGAGCGTCGTATTGAGAATCTTTGTGAGCGATCTTTTCATCATGCTTTACCCCTCATGCTCTCTAAAATATTGAAACCCGCGTCTAACTTTCGTCTAGCGCGGGCTTCCGGTCAGGCTCAGTTTTTGTTCTAACTCCAGAACATTTGGCCGATTGAGAATTTAGGGTCTGCCCCTTTTGTTGTCGTTCCCTCTGTCCTGATGCTGGTCCCTGTTCGGCGGTCGCTGCTCTCGCTCTTTCTCTTTGACCTTCTCCGCTTCTTTAGGCGGACGCCTCTGGTCATCCTTATTCTGGCCCTGCGCGAACGCACCGGTAGTCAGGATGCCAAGCATCACTGCCGCCGTTATCATTCGCTTAAGTTCTTTCATGATTAATTGCACCCTCCTCATGTCCATTTCGCATGAGCGCGCAATGGAGGGAGAGAAGAGACGCGCCGACTCTCAAGCGGTGCAAGATGAATGCCACGCGAAGTTCGGAAGGCTTCGCTCCGCTTTTATCTCACTTAGTTATAAAACATCAAACAGATTCCCGCACGCTTTCCTGCGCTACCCGCACGGTATCGTGCATCTATATTTTCAAACCTGTCTTATGATGCTTTAGCAACACCTTTGGCTGCTTTATTTTCGCAGAGAAACCCTTGCATTGCCTATGTTTCCGCTCGAATCGTAAGCGCGCAGAGAGATTGTGTGCTCGCCTGCGCCCGTGATTGGAAGGTCGAGCGTGTAGCGTTCGCGCGGGCTGTCTGCAATGCCGTCGTCAGGAAAGACGCCGACCCACTGCGCGCCGTCAACGCTCACGTCTGCGCGCTTGATTCGCGCGGTCGCATCTTCCACATCAAATGCGACGCTCACACGATCACCGCTCGCGCGCGGTTCACTCGCAGCACGCACGACGGGCGGCGTGTTATCAATCTCAACGGGTTCGCTCGTGCGTTCTCCATTGAGGGCTTGGCCGGATGGATTGTCCGGCGCGTCCGTCGCCACAATCTTGAAGACATAGCGGCCATCTGCGAGCGCCGCACCGTCAACGGTGTAGAAGTTATCACGCAGTTTATCTTTCAGAAGATGAAACGCGGTCTCGCTCAACGAGCGATAGTAAACTGCATATTCAAGAGTGTCGCCGTTGCGGTCTTCTGCCTGCCATTGCAGAGAACGCGCGCCGCGTTGATAGAGGCGACGCGGAGGCGCAACGGCAACTGCGCCGAACAAACCCGGATCAAGCCCGGATGATTCCACGTTGGGATCGGTCGGAACTTGAACCAGTTGTTGCAGCCCGACGCCGATGGGCAGAGTTGTGATACTCAAAATCTCCGGCCCGACGTTGCGCGGCAAATAAGCGACGCTCACATCTTCCATCAGAGCGTCCGCGCCGCCCTGAGTGTTTGCACGAAGCACTGCTCGCCATTGGATGTAACGGGCGCGCGGGCTTGTCACCTGAGTGCCGTTCGGATCACGATAGGGCGCGCTCCATTCGCTCCAAGTCGCGTCTGGCCGCGCGCCGTTGCCCGTGCGCGTCTGCAACTCGACCTGCCCGCGCCCACGCCACCAGATACGCCCCCACGTTGCCACCAGCTTTGCATCACGAACGGGCGACTCGTAAGTTCCTTCACTCTCCACGTCCGAAGCGAAGCGAAAGAGCTTCCCTTGATTGCTCGAAGCGGCAAAGACTTCGCGCCCGCGCACCATCAGAGAAGAGACTTGCCCCTCCGTTGATTGCAACAGGAGCGTGTCGCGTCCTTCGTCCGTGACCGCATAGATACGCCCTTTGTCGGATGTGCCAATGAGCGCGCCGCCACCTTGCGGCATGGGCGCGACGGAGAAGGCCGTGATGGTTGGCGAACTCCACAAAACGTCTGTGCCGCCGTCAGGCAGGATGCGAAAGACTGCGCTGCGCGCTGTCGAGAGTTCGTTGCGGCTGCGCGCCGTCGCAGTTTGAGCCTGCGCCGCGTTTGGGTCTTCGACAGATGTAATCGTCACAGTCGTGCCGCCTGAAGCGGACGCGTCGGCAGGCTGCGGAGTTGAAGCTATCGCGCCCGCGCGAGATGCAGAAGCAGCTTCGCTCAAAGCCAGCGCGTACACGGAACCATCAGGCGCAGGAGCAAGCGCGTGTATCTCTCGCAAAGATGAATCGAAGAGTGCAAACGCTTTTCCATCCGTCGAGACGCGCAGGACAAGGCCGCCCGGATCAGTGCCTGCTATCAACTCTCCTTTCGCATTTATCGCAAGCGAGATGACGTGCGTCTGGTTCGTGTTGACGAGAAGTGATGTTTCCGGCTTCGCTCCGCTCGAAGTGACGCGATAGAGTTTGCCGTTGTCGCCTGTGCCGACGGCGAGCGAGCCATCCGCCATCACAGCCAGAGACCAGATGTATTTGTCCGGCGGATCGAAATAGACATCCGCTTTGCCGTCCGCGCCGATGCGATAAACTTTTCCATCGGGCGAAGTGCCGGCATAGACCGCACCGTCTTTGCCAACCGCCAGAGCCGTGACATCCAACTCCGCCGCATCGTAGAGCAGAGAGCCTTGCCCATTCGTTGTGGCTCGATAGATGCGCCCATCGTGGCCCGTTCCGAGATAGACGTTGCCCGCGCCGTCCGTCACGCTGGACCAGACGTAAGCCTGCCCCGTGTTAAAGAGTTGCGTGAAACGCGGCGCAAGCATCAACGCGCCCGTGTCCGTGACAGACACGCCGTGCGCTTCGCCTCTCAAAAGCTCTGCGCGGCTGCCCGTCTCCCACACAATAGGCTCGCCCGCGCGAGCGCTCGAAGTGAAAACGTTGAAGCATGAGAGCAAGAGTGTAAAAAGTGTGAAGCGAATCGAGAATCTTTTTTTATTCATCAAGTGGTTTATATCTGTGTGCGCTGCAAAGTATGGTTCTTGAACCGGCAGGAATGATAACCCGAAAGGCCGACAGCAAGAAATGATGAGCCAGGAATGATGAAGGAAAAGCTATCAGTTGTCCGTAATGGAAGAAGAGGGTTCACGCAGAGGCGCTAAGAAAAGAAGAACTAAAGAAGCATTCAGCGCCTTAGGTCTTTCTGTTCTTCGCGCCTTTGCGAGAACCGCCTTTTTGTTCATCACTCACTATTACTTTTAATTTCCAATGTACTTTGCATAGAGAGAGCGAGCGGTCGGTACATCATCCGTGCCGCGAATGATGGAGCGCGCATCTTGAAAGATGGTTAACTCGTAATCGCCCGCGCGAAAGCGCAAGAGGTAATCGTTAAAACTGACTTCGCCTGCGCCGCGCAATCTTTCCGCCAGCTTTGTGAAATCAACGCGCACAGATTGCGATGGCGAGATTTGCACCGCGTTGCGCCCGCACAGCACTGCCGCAAATTCGCTCGTTTCGGTTTCAAGGCTCTCGAAATGTCCGAGCGCGCACGCCTTGCAATCCTTTGAGGGCTTGCCCAATATCATGCGCCGCCACTCGTTGTTCCACACATCAAAGTGCATCAGCGAATTGTGCAAGCTCTCAATATTTCCTGTGAGGAGTTTCAGAGCCTCGCTCACCTGCACGGCTGCGACGACGCTGATGATTGGCATGATGACGCCCGCAGTGTCGCAC
>JBAWGU010000246.1:0-6331 GCA_049593215.1 Pyrinomonadaceae bacterium | reverse complement strand
CCTCAATCTCGCCTGACAAGAGACGTTTAAGAGTCCTACCCCCCTTTATTGCAGGTGCGTTATATCATATCTGGTCCTTGAGAGAAAATCATTTGTAGCAGATGAAAACAGTTTTGAAAGACTCTCTCGCTCCGCAAACCTCTTAATCTTTCAGGCTGCCAGCCCTGTTTCTTTGAGTAATCTTTTCTGCTCTATCATGCGCACAAAGAAAGCGAGCGCAAAGTAGATAAAGAGCCATGCCAGCAACAAAGCGAGGCGCACGCCTTCGCTCGCTCTATCATAAGCAATCGCGCTCAGCCCGCACGCAGACATCAGCACATATTCCGCGAGCACAGTTTTGCGATGGCTCCATCCCAACAGGACCATACGCTGATAATAATGCTCACGATGCGCCTGCCAAACTTTCGCGCCGCGCAGCAGTCTGCGCAGCAGAGTGACCGTTGCATCAACGATGAAAGGCGAGAAGATCAGGATAGGCACCCACAGGTCGAAGAGGCCCTGACGAACGCCGAGCAGCGAGAGAGCACCCGCAAGAAATCCAAGCAGAGTGCTCCCGACATCTCCCATAAAAATCCGCGCGGGCGGTCTGTTGTAAAGCAGGAATCCGACAGCAGCGCAGGCCGTCAAAAGAGCTACCCATGCGATGGAATATTTTCCTCCTGTCCATGCCAGATACGAAAGAAAGCCGAAGCCCAGCACAGTCATCCCACCAGCAAACCCGTCCATCCCGTCCATGAAGTTGTAGAGGTTCGTCATCCACATCAGCGCGAGCATCGTCAGAGGAACGCCAAGCCAGCCGAAATGAACTGAGCCGAGATAAGGAACATTCACAGCATCAACGGTCACACCCGCACCAAGCGCGACTCCGGCGGCAGCAAGCGCGTGGAATAATATTCGCACCGTCGGAGAGAGTTCCGACCAGTCGTTCCATAAAGAGACAAAGGCGATGAAGAGCGCCATCGCAATAATCCAGAAGCCCGCCCCCGCCTGAATATTCAAGCGCGCCCCTGCTAACATCCTTGCGGATTCCAGAAGCATTCCGACGATCAGGCTGCCGAGTATCGCAAGGCCGCCCGTGCGCGGCGTCGGCGTCGCATGAAGCGAACGCTCATTCGGATGATCCAGCCAACGCAACCTCGAAGCAGTCTGAGATAGCTGCCTTGTCATCCAAGACGACAGGAGAAAAACGATTGCAGCGATGACTAAATTAGAAACGCTCATTAAAAATATAAGAGGGGGGAAGAGGGGAAAGGGGGAAAAGGGTAAAAGGAAAGAAGAGAAGATTGCTAATCCAGCTTGTCCTTTTCCCTTTCCCCTCTTACCCTCTTACCCTTTGACCCCTATTAACTTATCTGCCTGACAGTCTCGCGCCATCCTCTTTGAAGATCGTACCGGGGCCGAAAGCCGAGTTGCTTCTGAATTTTCTCGCCGCTCACAGCGATGTCTTCAAGAAACTTTTCAACGGTCGCGCGCCCCACAGGGGAACTCTTTCCGAAAAGCTTAAAGGAGCTTTCGATGACCAGCGCGGTTAAGCGAACAGGAAGTTCGGGCAAACGTGCCTTTGGCGGCTTACGCCCGAGCGCATCGCTCATCGCATCAATAATCTCTTTGAGAGAATGAACTTCGCCGTCTGTGACGTTGTACGTTTGTCCCGACGCCAATGGATGCTCTGCGGCAAGCAATGCAGCCTCGCAAACATCTTTGACGTAAACAAGCGTGCGGCGATTTCCGCCGTCGCCAATCATCAGGAAACGCCCGCGCCTGAGCGCAGACAAGAGTCGCGGGTAGTTGCCTTTCATGCGCGGGCCATAAACTGCCGCAAGGCGCAAGACGGTCGCGTGCGTTCCTGCCAGAGTAATTCTCTCTCCTTCAACTTTGGTTTGAGCGTAAAAAGAGTCTGGACGCAACGGCGACTCTTCACTGATTAACTCTTCCGGCTTGCCCGGACCATAGACGTTGATGGTGCTGAAGAAGATGAAGCGTTCGACTTCAGCGTCCCTCGCAGCCTCAACCAGCGAGCGCGTTCCATCTACATTGATCCTTCTGTATTCATCGTGAAGAGTGGGAGAAGGATTGTTAATGTGCAGTTTCGCCGCGAGGTGAAAAACCTTGCTGACTCCTGCGACGGCTTTGCGAAGCGACGCGGCATCATTAATTTCGCCCTGCACGATTTCAACGCCGCGCAGTGAGCCGAGCGTTGAAGGATTACGAACCAGAGCGCGCACTTTGTAGCCGCACGCAAGCAGATGCTCTGTGAGGGTGAAGCCGATTGCGCCGCTTGCGCCCGTGACCAGCGCGGTCTTGTTCATGCTTTCGGAGCAGCGCGCCTAAAATTAAGAACTACTCAGTGGCAGCAGGGGCCGCAGAAGAGACCTGTTCCTGAGCGGGTAACATCGGGGCTTCCAGTCGTCCGGCCTTCCTCAACTCTTCTTCGATCCACCTGTACGTGACCGCGAGACCTTCTTCGAGAGAAACAGCAGGCTCCCAGTTGAGCACTTCGCGCAAACGCGTGTTGTCGCTGTTGCGCCCGCGCACGCCCTGCGGCTTCGTTACATCATAATCTTTACCAATCCTCTTGCCTGCAATATTAGACACGATGTCAACAAGCTCGTTAATGGAGATCATCCTGTCCTGTCCCAGATTGAGCGGCTGGCGATAATCGCTGCGCATCAGGCGATAGATGCCTTCGACGCAATCATCTATGTAGCAGTAAGAGCGCGTCTGTTCGCCGTCGCCCCAGACTTCAATCGCATCGCCGTCTTTTGCCAGAGCGACTTTACGACAAATGGCCGCAGGAGATTTTTCGCGGCCACCATCATACGTTCCGAGCGGGCCGAAGATGTTATGAAAGCGCACGACACGCGTTTCGAGTCCGAAGTCTTCCATGTAGTGACGACAGATGCGCTCCATGTAAAGCTTCTCCCACCCGTAGCCGTCTTCAGCATCAGCAGGGTAAGCATCCTCTTCTCTCAAAGGAGTAACGTCCGCGTCCTTTTGCAGGTAGCCGGGATAGATGCACGCGCTTGAGGTATAAAGATAACGCTTGACTCCATTCTCGCGCGCGGCTTCGATTGTTTGAAGATTGATGAGCGTGTTATCGCGCACGATGACGGCTTTGTTGTTTTCGATAAAGCCGATGCCGCCCATGTTGGCTGCAAGACCGTAGACCTCTTCAATATCGCGCGTCGCTTTCAGAGAATCCTCTTTGAGCGAAAGATCAAGCACCTCGAATTCATTCGCAGCCGTCGGCTCGTATTCAGGCTCTTTAATATCCACTCCGCGAACCCAGTAGCCGCGCTCGACAAGGTAGCGCGAAAGATGATGCCCGATGAAACCGCCCGCGCCTGTTACAAGAACTCTCGTTTGATTCGACATAATGACTCCTCTGATTTTTAATTGATAAAAGCCTTCGGCCTATGCGCTCGTTTTTGAAGCGCAAGAGATTTGTGATCTGCTTTCGACAGTAACGGAATCGAGCGCATCAATCATCGGTTGGAGCAAAGCATCCATTGAGAAACGCGCAGCGAGCGTCATCTCAGCTTCGACTTCCATACGCGCAGCCTCGTTCGCACTCTTCGCAATCACAAAAGCAACTTTTTCGCTTTCCCCGTGTCGTGCGACATGTGCGACGCCTTCGCCGTTCAAGCTTACCAAAACATCAACGATGTGGCTCTCTTCCGGGCCGATGTAGAGAAACGGCGTTCCGATGCGCAGGATGTTGTAAATTTTGCAGGGATGAACGATTCCAGTAAACGGGTCGCCCATCACAACCACATGAAGGTCTGCGGCAGAAAGCGACGCCGCGAGTTTATCCAGAGGTTGATACGGAAGGCAAATGACGTTCTTTAAGCCTCGACTCGCCGCGAATCCCTTCACCTTTTGAAACTCGCTGCCACCGCCGACAAAGCAGAAAGAGACTTTCGGATTGTCCGAGAGATTTTCAGCCGCATCGAGCAGCGTGTCAAGAGGATGGCAAGGACTGTGATTGCCCGAATACATCACTACAAACTTGTCCGTCAACCCATGCTTCGCGCGAAACTCTTCTCTTCCCCTTCGCTCAAAATAGACATCCGTATCATGCGACCAGGGCGGAATGACTTTGACCTTATCGGGCGAGATGCCTTTGGCGACGATGCGCTGCTTCATAAAGCGATCAAGCACCACGATTGTCTCTGCGTGCCTGAGAGCATAGATCAGAATCGCCTGCAAAGCTTTTGCGACGAAAGAATCTTCGCGCAACCATCCGGCGGCGACAGCCTCATCCGGGTTGAGGTCCATCACCCAGTAGATAAACTTTCCGCCACGCAGCTTCACAAACAGAGCGGCGAGAAAAGAGATCAGGGGCGGCGCAGTCATCGCCACAACCACGTCGTAGCGCGGCAGCAGTATCAATCGAAGCACGCAACTCGCAAGGAAGCTTGCAAAATCGAGTGCGCGTCTCCATTTGGCTTTCTTCCCAAGCCCGAACGATGGAAGACGAATGATCTTGATTCCCTTCCAGACTTCCTTTTTGGGGAAACGCATCTGCGGATTATCATAGCCGCGACGGCTCGCCACCACCGTCACATCATCGCCACGCTCTGCCAGCCCGACAGCAAGGTCTGTCAAATGTTGTCCAGCCGAAACAACATCAGGATAAAAACACTGGTTAAGCAGCAATACTTTCATCTAGAGAGAAACTGTTTCTAAAAACTAACCTTCGGCCTGTGTAATCGGCACAGGTATTCGCCCGCTTCTTTCCTCGAAATAAGCAACGGTGCGTTTCAATCCCTCTTGCAAAGGGACAGTCGGATTCCATCCTAGCAACTCCTGCGCGCGGGTGATGTCGGGCTTGCGTTGCTTCGGATCATCCTGCGGCAACGGACAATATTTGATCTGTGTCTTGACGCCGCAAACGCGCGCCACCTCTTCCGCCAGTTCTTTAATAGTAAACTCGCCTGGATTACCCAGATTGATAGGCTCATGCAGCGCATCCGTGTTCATCAACCTGATTAACCCTTCAACCAAATCATCTACATAACAGAAAGAGCGCGTCTGATTTCCTGAGCCGTAGAGCGTCAACTCTTCGCCGCGCAACGCCTGCACAATAAAGTTTGAAACAACTCGCCCGTCATTCTCCAACATCCGGGGACCGTAGGTATTAAAGATGCGCGCAATGCGTATATCAACCTTGTTCTGACGATGGTAGTCCATCATTAAAGTCTCAGCCAGACGCTTGCCCTCGTCGTAACACGATCTGATTCCGATAGGATTTACATTGCCCCAATACTCTTCTCTTTGCGGATGCATTTCCGGGTCGCCATAAACTTCGGAAGTGGAAGCCTGAAGAATTCGGGCATGAACGCGCTTTGCCATGCCGAGCATGTTGATTGTGCCCATGACGTTTGTCTTCACCGTCTTGACAGGGTTGTATTGATAGTGAATCGGCGAAGCGGGACAGGCAAGGTTATAGATTTGGTCCACTTCGAGCAGGATTGGCTCGATCACGTCATGACGGACAAGCTCGAAGCGGTGATTGTCGAGCAGATGCGAGATGTTCTCGCGCCGCCCTGTAAAGAAGTTGTCAAGGCAGATGATGTCATGCCCTTCGCTCAACAATCTCTCGCAGAGGTGAGAGCCTATAAAACCTGCGCCGCCTGTGACAAGTATTCTCAAGCTATCGTTTCACCTGTGTATCTTCCGTAAAGATTCGGGCCGGAAAGCTAATGAGAAATTCCGAGCGCCGCCGGGCCGTCCTTCTGTAATCTGGCGAGAGACTCAAGATCAGAATGGACCATCTCGGCAACCATTTCCTCAAAAGTGTAGCGTGGACTCCAACCCAACTTCTCGCGCGCCTTGGCAGCGTCGCCGACCAGCAGATCAACTTCAGCAGGTCTATAAAATCTCTCGTCCACAACCACAAAGTCTTCGTAATCCAACCCTACTTCTGCAAAGGCTCTTTCACAGAACTCGCGCACAGAGCGCGCGACGCCGCTTGCCACCACGTAATCATCAGGCTCCGTTTGTTGCAGCATCAAGTGCATGGCGCGCACGTAGTCTGCGGCGTGCCCCCAATCTCTCTTTGCGTCAAGATTGCCGAGGCGTAGCTCCGTCGCCATTCCGAGCTTGATGCGAGCAACGGTGCTGGTGATTTTGCGCGTCACAAACTCGAACCCGCGACGAGGCCCTTCATGGTTAAAGAGCATTCCGCTCACGCAGAACATTCTGTAAGCTTCTCTGTAATTTCTGGTCAACTCGAAGCCCGCAACTTTGCTGATTCCATAAGGGCTGCGCGGGTAAAAAGGCGTGGTCTCCCTCTGCGGCACTTCGCGCACCTTGCCGAACATCTCGC
>JBAWGU010000245.1:0-11711 GCA_049593215.1 Pyrinomonadaceae bacterium | reverse complement strand
ACGCCTTTTGTCTTTCTTTTCTTTGCGCCTTGGCGTGAACCCTTTCTTTTGTAGCTGCACTCAATCGCAAATCGCAATAGATAGCTGCGTTCGCTATGAAGGGCGCGTGGCGTCAGCCGGAGAGATTTTGCGCAGGGCTTCGTAAGCGATGCGCGAGAGATAAGGGTCATGTGATGTGAGTGCGGCGCGAAGGGCTGAGACGGCTGAAAGGTCACCGATGAGTCCGAGCGAGCGGGCGGCCTCGCGTCTCACATCGTCGCCGGATTTCTCGTCTGAGAGAAGAGCGATTAAAGCAGGCACTCCGGCGCGGCTTTTAATCTGACCGAGCGAGTGTGCGGCAGCGCGTCGCACAAACTCATTCTCCGGCTCCTGTTTCTTTCTTCTCAAAAATCCTGAAGAGACTTTGACACGGCGCGTGAAGGTTTGCGTGAGAGGGAGGACGGCAGATTCATCTCCAATCTCGCCGAGCGCGATGGCGGCTGCGCTGCGCACGCTCGCCTCTTTATCTTTTTCAAGCGTGCTGACAAGTGACGGAACGGCTGTGCGGCTGCGCGTCAGGCCGAGCGCGTAGGCCGCTTCTCTACGCACAAATTCCTCTTTGTCCTGAAGCAAAGGAAGCAGAAGATTGGCTGCTTCTTCATTGGTCAGAGAAAGAATTGAGCGCGCAACAGTAGCGCGCACAATCGGAGACGAATCGCTGAGCGCAGTGGCTGCGACACGCGACGCTTCCGCGCGCTTCATTGCACCCAAACGTGTCACAGCCTCCCTGCGCTCTTCCTGATCGGCAGAAGCGAGTCGCTGGCGTTCTCGTTCTAACTCCTGTTGTTGAGGCGTGAGCGCGGATTTTTTTGATGAAGGCACTTCTTGCGCGCGTACTGTAAAAGTGTTTGAGGCGCAGAGAACAAATAGTAGCGCAACAGAAAGCAGTAGGCTGACACGCGCGAAGCTGCGCGTGTGAACGCTTAAGGCAATCTGAGAGGGTTGGGGGATGACCATCAGTTTTCAGGCGCGTGCTGCCATTGTGGCTGCGCGCTTTTCGGCCTTGCGGCGAATGGCTTCCCACTCGAAAGCCTGGCGCGCGCGCCTGTTCTCCTGAGCATCGGCAAGCAGAGTAATTAACTCGTCCTCCCATAATCCGGGGATGGTCGTAGCGCGACGCATTGATTCCATGATTGAGATGTAATCGAGAACCTCTACGACTTCCGTGTCGTTGAGTGAGTCGAGTTTGAGGGCGAGACGTTGGCGTTCGGTCAATCGCTTAGCCATCACTTTGCTCCTTTGGCTGCAAAGGGCGACGGCCATAGCGTTCAACTCTCGAAGTGAAAGCGTGGCGGCGGTTCGGGAGGCCGTCGGTGGTTAAATTTTATGCGAGGTCTTCTTTTTATTTATCACTATGGTGATCTCTGGTCTCCGAATGTTCGAGAACGCGGCACAGGCCACATCTTCAAATCGCTTCTGACCTTTGTGCATATAAATTTGCGCTGGGAACAAACGAAATATACACGAGACTTTTGCGACAGGCAAGATGCAGTTTTGAGTTTTCGGTTTACAGTTTTCAGTTTTAAGCCATCAGTAATCAGCTTTCAGCATCCAGCTTTTCTTATCTGAGATTTGAGATTTCAAATTTTAGATTGATTCAACCAACTGAAAACTGAAAACTGTTAGTCTTCGAGTTGGATGATGCGGGGCGTGATTGAATCTTCGTTGAGTTCGAGGAGGCCGACTGTGCGTGGGAGGTTGAAGCGTTTGGGACCTGCGCTGCCGGGATTGAAGAGGAGCGTGCCGCGCCACTGCGAAGCGTAGGCTTTGTGGCTGTGGCCGAAGATGACAACGTCTGCGAGGCAGCGTTCGATGATTCTTTGATGCGCGGCGGTCAGTTTCTCAATGGTCGCAAACTGGTGGCGAACGTAAAACGTGCGTCCTTCAATGACAGCCAGACGCTCAGTTGGGAAGCACATGGTGTCTGCGTCGTTGTTGCCGCGCACGGCGATGACAGGCGCAACGGCTTCAAGCTGCCAGATCAAATCTTCATTGCCAATGTCGCCAGCGTGAATGATGCGCTTGACGCCTGCGAAGAGGTTGAAGACTTTTTCGTCAAGTTTGCCGTGCGTGTCAGAGATGACCCCGATGAGCGTTTTTTGTTCGCTCATCACGAATCTATCTTGTTTGCCACCATGTGCATCGTGTCAACGATGAGGACGGCAATCGGAGGGTAGAAGAGCAGGTCTGCCCGCACGTGCTGGTCGAAGAAGTAGGCGAGGTCTTCAACCACGTAATAGACGTGCATCCCGACGAAGAGGCCCGCGCCGAGACTCGCCAGATAGCCGATGACGAGGAATGAGTAGGCCGTAAAACGCGTGAAAGGTTTTTCGGGCTTCTCTTCCTCCTGCATGATTGACTGGTGAATCGAGTTGGGCTTGTAAGTGTAGAGCTGGAAATATTCGCGCAGGCGCGAGGCCAGATGCCAGACGCCTATGGCAAAGAGCGTGAGCAGAATCGCGCGGCCCATGAAGCCGTCGAAGTTCTGCCAGAAGCGCGGCTTGAGCATGGCGACGATGAAGGTCGAGAGAAAGAGCGTGACGGTTGTAAAGACTGCCTGCGTGCGCGCGAAAGTCTCACGCCGCTCCTCTTCGAGCCAGAGATCAACGGCCCTGTCCCAACGCGCCTGCGCCGCCACACGACGCATACGCTGCGCATGAACGTTACTCGAATAGATGATGGAAGAGGTGTTCATGCTTCGCAGTTTTTCATACTGCGAATCGTAGTGCGCGCGTTCGTGCGGGTCTGAGAGTGTGCGGTAGGCCAGAGAGATTAAGGCAAACTCGCGCGCAGCATCTTCCGAGCCGCCGTTCACGTCCGGATGGCGTTTGCGCGCAAGACGGCGATAAGCAGACTTAATCTCGCCTGCTGAAGCCGTTCGTTTGACGCCTAAAGTTTTGTAGTAATCAACCACCGCGCTTCTCTTCTAACTCCTTCAGAAAGCCTGCGATGGGACGCCCGCCTGAAATCTCCGTAGGACGGGCAGGGAGGGTCGCCCTTGACGCCCATAATATAACACTTTTAGAAAAAATGTCTCGCCTGCCGGTTAAGAAAATTTCCTGTGCTTTAGAATTTGATTTAACGCTGGCGGTGGAGGAGGGTGAGGTGAGGTAAGCCAAGGGTGCGATGCTTGCAATCCTCGGGCGGCCAAGCACGAGGGGGGTGAGAACGTTTGTTAGTGGCGATCCCACCCTTTGGCTCGCTCAAAGGATAGCAATGAGTGTGCCAGGCATCGAGAAATAAAAAATAGAAGGAAAACAGAAGATTCAAGGCCCGGAGCAGCCCATCTGTGTTCACTTTCGTTCACACACTTGTCCACGATAGGCGACAGTAAGAGCAAGGATGAAGGCGGAGGGATGAAGGATGAATTAAGAACTGTCCGTTGTCGGTTGTAATTCTTGTTGATTCAACTTGAGCATCACAAACAACGGACCACTGACAACGGACGACGGACAGCTTTCTTTCATCCTTCCGCCTTCATCCTTCATCCTTGCTCTCACCGTCGCTTGCCTGAGAGTTTGCCGCGCGTTCGACGATCTGGATGAGCGTGCGGACAGCGATGCCTGTCGGACCTTTCGCGCGGTAAGGCTTGGTGTCATCGGCCCATGCTGTTCCGGCAATGTCTAGATGCGCCCAGCTTGTATCCTCTGCAAACTCTTTGAGGAAGGCTGCGGCAGTAATCGTTCCGGCCTTGCGCCCGCCGACATTCTTGATGTCTGCGATGTCAGACTTGATCTGCTTGGTATACTCCTTATCGAGCGGCAGTTGCCAGTACTTCTCGCCGACCTCTTTGCCCGCCGTGATGACTTCGTCAATGAGGGCTTGATCCGTGCCTAGAATAGCAACGTTGACATCGCCGAGCGCGATGGAGACTGCGCCCGTCAGTGTTGCCATATCAATGATGCGTTTCGCGCCAAGCTTCTTTGCGTAAGCGATGGCGTCTGCGAGGACAAGTCTGCCTTCAGCGTCCGTGTTGATGACTTCGATTGTCTTGCCTGTCATCGCTGTCAGGATGTCGCCGGGTTTGGTGGCTTTGCCCGAAGGCAGATTTTCCGAACAGGGGGCGAGGCCAAGCACGGGAAGGTTAGGCTTGAGCTGTGCGATGGCGCGCAATGCGCCGATGACAGTCGCGCCGCCCGTCATGTCATACTTCATCAACTCCATGTTCTCGCCCGGCTTCAAAGAGATGCCGCCCGAATCGAAAGTGATTCCCTTGCCGACGAATGCGAGCAGGTTATCGTCCTGTTGTTGTGCGCCGTCACGCGGCGTGTATTTCAGAATAATCAACTTGGCAGGCTCTTCCGAGCCGCGCGAGACGCCAAGGAGCGCGCCCATTCCTTCCTGCTCCATACGCGACTCGTCAAGCACGTCTATGCTCAAGCCAAACTCTGTGGCGACTTCGCGCGCTCGCTCCGCCATATCTGTCGGCGTCATGTAGCCGCCCGGCTCGTTCGCCATATCGCGCGTAAAGTTGACAGACTCGCCTATGATGCGCCCGCGCTCGACGCCGCGCTGCAAAGCATCCGCGTCCGAGCCTTCACTGATGACGACGAAACGCTCAATCTCGCGCTTCTCTTTATCAACGGTGCGATACTTATCAGGCTCGAAGAGGCTCATGATTGCGCCTTCGGTGGCGGCAGCCGCAGACTTTTCCGCTTCGCCTTCGGAGCGCGCGACGAGGCCGACGGTCTTAACATTCTTCCCGCGAAGAAAGCGCGCAGCCGTTCCCGCCAACTGTCCAACCTGAGCGGCCTTGTAATCCTCACGCTCGCCTGCGCCGATCAGCAGCAGGCGCGTAGCCTTCACCTTGCCATTGCCGGAAGCGAGATGCACGTAAACGGTCTCGCCTTCTTTGCCTTTCAACTCTTCAGTTTCGATGACAGAGCGAACAACGCCGCCTGCGGCTTCATCAAGCTCTTTCAACAGACCTTCATCAGCCTTCTCATCTTTGAAGACAGCGACGGCGAGGGCCTGCACGTCCTCATCGCGGTAGGGTCCCGCGCTCCCTTTCAATTCCATATCAATCTAATTCCTCTCTTGTGATAGCTCTTTAGCCGGTTTTGTGAATATCAATAGTAAAGGGTAACGGGCAAGAAAACAAAGCGCAAAGGAGAAACCACAGATGGACGCAGATAAACACTGATGAGATAAGCAATCACATGCTTTTCTTATCTCTGTGTATCTGCGCCCATCTGCGGTTTCTTCTTCTTGTGCCTTTTCTTTGTGAGACAGCCGCAACTATCTGTTACGCTCTTTCAACTGTGCGCGCGTCTCACGCTCAACGGTGCGGCGCATTTCCGTCTCGCGCTTGTCATACAGCTTCTTTCCTTTTGCCACGCCGATTTCCATTTTGATGCGCCCGTTCTTCAAATAGACGCGCGTCACCACGAGCGTCATGCCCTGCACCATTGCAGACTGTTCCAACTTATTAATCTCTCGACGATGCAGCAGCAGCTTTCGCGTTCTCACCGGATCATGATTGTTGCGGTTGCCGTGTGAATAGGGCGAGATGTGAGCATTGAACAGCCATGCTTCCTCATCACGCACAGCCACATAAGATTCCTTCAACTGGATGCGCCCGCCCATCACGCTCTTGACCTCAGTCCCCGTCAGAGCAATCCCTGCCTCATACTTATCCAGAATATGATACTCGTGATAAGCCGCGCGATTCGCCACCAAAACTTTTTCTTCTTGAGCCACAGCCATAACTCGATTTTAAATTTTCGACTAAGAAATTAACAGGATGGACAGGATAGACAGGATGAAGGAACGATGAGCGCGTAATGAAAAACGAAAAGCTTACTCTTCATCCTTCATCCTTCCGCCTTCATCCTTGCTTTTGATCCTGTCTATCCTGTCCATCCCTGTTAATTCTTACTATGTCCGATTAAAACTCAACGCGCAAGGGTCTCGTCATCAAAGCTTCCACAGCCTCTCGCGCGCTCTTCTCTTCATAAAGCACTTCGTAAACTTCCGTTGTGATGGGCATCTCAACCTTGCGCTCTTCCGCCAGACGCTTGACGGCGCGCGTCGTCTTCACGCCTTCTGCCACCTCGCGCATCCCTTCAAGAATTTCCTGCAATGAACGTCCCCTGCCCAACTCCTGCCCGACGAAACGATTGCGTGAAAGGCCGCCCGTGCAGGTCAACACCAGATCGCCAAGACCCGCAAGGCCCATCAGAGTTTCCATACGCGCCCCTTCTGCCAGAGCCAGCCGCGCCATCTCCGCAAGCCCGCGCGTGATGAGCGCAGCCACGCTGTTTGTGCCAAGCCCAAGACCCGCGACCATCCCCGCCGCGACTGCCATCACGTTTTTAACAGAGCCGCCAAGCTCCGTCCCTGTCACATCCGTATTCGTATAGATGCGTAAGTTCTGAAAGCTGAGAGCCTCTTGAATCAATCGCGCATCCCTCTCGCTCGCGCTCGCCGCCACCACTGCCGTCGGTTGTCCCGCCGCGACCTCTTGCGCGAACGATGGACCTGACAGGCAAACGAAACGAGCTTCAAATTTCTCTTCAACCACATCGCGCAAAATTTCCGAGATACGCTTTCCCGTCTCAATCTCAACACCTTTGGTTGCGCTGACAAAGATCATCTCCGAACGAAGCTCAGGCAGCATCTTTACCAGCAATTCTCTCGTCGCGTGTGAAGGAGAAGCCAGCAGCACAACCTCTGCCGACTGCAAAGCCTCGCTCAAATCATTCGTCGCTTCAACTTCCAATGGTATCAAATGCGGTGCAAGATAACTCTTATTCACACGCTCGCGCCTGATCTCTTCAATCACCTCCAGATTGCGCGACCACAACTTCACACGATGCCCCGCGCGACCGGCAATGATGCTCAAAGCCGTTCCCCAACTCCCCGCGCCCATGATTGCGAAATGAAGCATAAGCAGTTTTCAGTTTTCAGTTTTCGGTTTTCAGTTTCAATCGCTATCGTTCGTTGAACTGTTTTCTTTATCTGACTTTCCGTTTTTAAATTCAATGCTCATGAAGCTCAACCAACTGAAAACTGAAAGCCGAAAACTGAGAACTGTTCACTTGAATTTGCTCTCCGTTCCTCGCATCAATCTTCCGACGTTTGCGCGGTGCATGAAGATGATGAACGCGCCGCCGATGATTGCCGTCGCCATCATGGGCGCGAGGTTGGCGACAGGCTTCACTAAAGAACTGAGCAGCCAGAGAAAGAGCGGAAACGACGCCGTTGCGATGATTGAGCCGAGCGAGACGTAGCGCGTCGCCGCCACAATCAGAATAAAAATCAGGGCAGCACAAAGGAGCGCGAGCGGCGCGAAGCACAAAAAAATTCCAACGCCCGTCGCTACACCTTTGCCGCCGCGAAATCCCAGCCAGACAGGAAAGATGTGGCCGAGCAGGGCCAGTATCGCTGCGGCTGCGACAAACCAGTTGACTCCAAAATCCGGCGTCAAAAGCCATCGCGCAAGCACGACTGCCGCCGCTCCTTTCGCCGCATCGAGCAACAGGGTAACGATGCCCGCAAACTTCCCTGCCCTTCTCGTAACATTCGTCGCGCCGGTTCCGCCCGAACCTGTCTCGCGCACATCCGCGCCCTCTTTCGCGCGCACGATGAGGTAGCCGAACGGAATCGAACCCAACAGATACGCGAGGACGAGAATCAGAATAGGGAGTAGCATCAGATGAGTCTTCGACGCAAGAGGTCTAGCGCGGCCTGCGATGCGCGCCAGCGTATCAGTTGACGATCACCGGGAAGCAACAGCTTGCGATGCTCTGTGTGCGCGTCGTCTGCGAGCGCGATGAAGACGAGGCCGACGGGTTTCTCTTCCGTTCCCCCGCCCGGCCCTGCGATGCCTGTCACGGAGAGACCAAAATCCGTGTCCGCGCGGTGGCGCACGCCTTCGGCCATAGCCTCTGCAACAGTCGCGCTCACCGCGCCGTGCTCCATAATCAATTCACGCTCAACGCCGAGTGAGCGAATCTTCGCGTCGTTGGAATAAGCGACAACGCCTTCTTTGAAATAGACGGAAGAGCCAGCGACGTTCGTCAAGCGTTCTGAGATGAGGCCGCCCGTGCAACTCTCTGCGACGGCGAGCGAGAAGCCGCCGACAGCCAGACGCAAGCCGACGACTTCTTCCATCTTCTCGCCGCGAAAAGCGAAGACGGCGTGGCCCAAACGCTCTTCTATCTGTCCGGCAAGGCCGTCGAGCAGTAGCTCCGCTTCCTGTTCCGTCTTGGCCTGTGCCGTGAGATGAATCTCAACGTCCGTGTTGTTGAAGAGAATCGTAGTCTGCGGATTTTTGAACTGCGTGTAGATGGGCGCGATGCGTTCATCAATCGCAGACTCGCCCATCCCTGTCACTCTCATGACGCGGCGCATGACGCGTACTGGACCAGCTTTAGCTACAAGCTTCGGCTGCACGAAATTTTCATACATCGGGCGCATCTCGCGCGGCGGGCCGGGAAGAAGAATGACGGAGCGGCCTTCATGCTCGATGTAGAGGCCGGGCGCAGTGCCGTTCGGATTGTCTAAAACTTCCGCGCCCTCTATGACCATCGCCTGCCGCGAGTTTCGCTCAGGCATGGTCCAACCGTGACGCATGAAGCGTGCGCGAATCTCTTCCAAAACTTTTTCATTGAGCATCAGCCTGCGCCCCAACGCTCGCGCGGCAATCTTGCGCGTGATGTCGTCTTCCGTTGGACCAAGCCCGCCCGTCGTGATGATTACGCCCGAACGCCTGAGAGCATCTTTGATAGCCTCTTCGAGCCGCGCGTCGTCGTCGCCGACAATCGTCTTGAGTTTGACTTCGATGCCGATTGAGTTGAGCGTCTCTGTCAGCCAGAGGCTGTTGGTGTCCGTGCGATCCGGCGTCAGAAGCTCCGAGCCGATGGCGATGATTTCTGCTGTGAGCATGAGTTTGATTTTTGAAGACAGTTTTATTTGCAGTTGAGCTTAGCGCAAATGGCGTTCACCGCAGAGGCGCAGAGGTGACGCAGAGATGGCGCAGAGAGTTGAGTGCTTTTCTCTGCGCAAACTCTGCGATGACTCTGCGCCTCTGCGGTGAATCGTTCTTTTCACAGATTCAATAAGACAATCAGCGCGCTTGATTTTCATCGCTAACGCCGTACACTTTAACCTCTCGCACCCACATTACGAAAGGTCTGTTGGTCGGGCCTTGCTGAGCAGGCTGCAAAATTCGCAAACGCGATGTGATGGTTGGAGCAAACTCAAAAGCCGTCCGGTCATAATCTCTTCCCGGCTCAACTTCAGAAATCTTTGTCCAGGCATTCCTTATGTTGAGATCACCTTGCAAGGAATTTTGTAACTCGACGCGGCGCGATGGCATGAAGCGGTCGCGGTCATAGCCCCAGTAAACATAGATGGCAGCGACGCGCGCGGGTTTATCAAACGAAAGTTCAATCCAATGCTCTACAGGAGTTTCGGCGGAGGCCCAGTTGCCCTTGTTGTAACGCATACGGCCAATCTCCCGAACGTCCGTTTGCCCGTCCGTCAAAGGAGCGGCGCTGTAGCCGTCGAAACTCGAATCAACACTGACGCGCGCAGGTTTCAATTCGACGAGCGCGGATGCAGGCGTGGTGTTAGGAGTAGATTCGGACGGCGTGGCGTTAGTTGAAGAGTTAGCGTTTGAAGTTGGTGCAACGCCGCGCCGCGCGTAGATGATGATGAGGCTCAGGAGCAGAAGCAAGCCGAGCGCAGAGACAATCCACACGGCTCGCCTGCGCCGCTCGCGCCACTCTGCCGCCTCTAGCTGCGTCAGTTTCGCGGTGGCGATTGACGCGCTCAACACGTGGCCGCACTTGCGGCAATGCTTGTCTCGCGGCGTGACATCTGCGCCGCATGAAGCGCAAACAGATGAGCCGAGCGGTTGCGTGATGTAGCCCTGTCGCGCAGTTGCTTTCTCTTTAGAGCCAGCCTCTTCCGCGGAAGCAGCACGGATCGCGCGCGTCTTCGTCTTCTCCTTTGCGCCGAGCCTGGCGGTGTCGCGCCCGCGAAGTTGATAGACGGCGCGCAGAAACTCTTTCGCAGTCTTGAAACGCTTCTCAGCTTTTTTATCAAGCGCGCGAAGTATCAGGCCGTCAAGCTCAGGCTCGATCTCATCGTTAATCTCAGAAGGCGTGCGCGGCGCGCGTTCCATGTGGGCGCGCAGAATCTCCGTGCGTGAGAGCTTGTCCGTGTCGTTGCCGAAGGGCGGCCCGCCCGTGAGCATCTCGTAGAGGATGATGCCGAGCGAGTAGATGTCTGAACGCTGGTCAACGGGTGCGCCTTCGGCCTGTTCGGGCGAGACGTATTGCGGCGTGCCGTAAGAGATGCCCGTCGTGTCTGTGTTCTCCGCGCCCATCAACTTGACGATGCCGAAGTCCGTCACCTTCACTTTGTCGTCCGGCGTGACCATGATGTTGGCGGGTTTCAGATCACGATGAATCAGGCCGCTATGCGAGACTCCCTCCTGGTCCATGTAAACAAAGCTGTGCGCGAAGGCGACGGCTTCGAGTATCTGTTCAAAAATATCTAGGGCACGGTCCACCTCAAGCGGGCATTCATCGCTGGCACAAAGGTCTGCGAGCGAGCGGCCCTGCACATACTCCATCACGATGTAGTAAATATCTTCGGCAACGATGTAGTCGTAAATTTTGACTATGCCTGAATGGTCGAGCTGCGACTGGATGTACGCTTCTTTCTCAAAGCGCGTGCGGAGGCGGCGGAGGTCGCTGTGTTCGTGCGGATTGATTGATTTGATGGCGACTTCGCGCGGCAGAGTGGTGTGATGGCCGCGAAAGACTACACCCATACCGCCGCGCCCGATGCGTTCCTCAATGCGGTAATTCCCTATGATCGTTTCTGTCGCCAAAAATCATTTGGGGTTAAAAGGGGAAGAGGGGAAACGGGGAAAAGGTATCAAACGGTTTTCGTCATAGAAAGATATTCCTTTCCTCTTTCTCCTTTTAACCTCTTAACCTTTCCCCCTTTTTACTTAAGCCGTTTTTTTCTCTTCCGCGTAAACGTCGCGCAGAACTTCTGCGATGGGTGGCGGCGGTGTGCCCGGAGATTGCGCGGCGAGAGGTCTCACAGAACTGTCTCTGGATGATGAGGCTCGGTCGGAAACATTAAAGGGTGTGGGTCTGGCGCTCAGCGCAGTGTCTGTCTTAACGCGCTCGCGGCTGTCTGCCAGAAGAAAACTTGCGCGCCCGCGCCGCAGGCGATCAAGACTGCGGATGGCTGCCATCGTTTGCGGAGCTTCCGCAGGCTCGCGCTCAAGCTTGCGCAGGATGCTCACGTAGCGGCGCAACTCCGGCGTAGGGCTGAAGCGTCTGCGCTCGTCGGAAGTCTCATTTTCCGCGACGTAGGCGAGATGCTCGACAGCCGCTTCGTGATCTCCGGCGTAGTTGTAGAGCGCGCCCAACGCGAAATAGACGAGCGGCGGCGGGTCGCTCATGGAGTGAATCACGCGCTCGCCGCGCTCTATCACTTCGGCAATCTCAAAGCCGTACCAGCGACGCTCCTCGTCGCGCAGGACTTCGTTGGCGTGAATATAGAACTCGAAGATGCGCCCCGTCTCCTGATGCTCGGAACGCTGCACCGCGCGCCAGATAAAATATGTGACGACAGCAAAGAAGATGAGCACGGGAGACGGAATGCCCATCAAGCTCAGCATCGCAACGATCACAATCACTGCG
>JBAWGU010000244.1:0-8598 GCA_049593215.1 Pyrinomonadaceae bacterium | reverse complement strand
GCGTCAAGGTGCTGTTTCTTAGGCTCTAAGTCCGGGCCTTCAAAACTGATTTCGTCAAGCAGCTTCTCCATGATCGTGTGCAGGCGACGCGCGCCGATGTCTTCCGTCTGTTGATTGACGATAGCGGCAAACTCCGCGATGGCTGCGATGGCATCGTCAGTAAAATCCAGATCAATGCCTTCGGTCTCAAGCAGAGCGCGATACTGTTTGACTAAGGCGTTCTTCGGCTCAGTCAGAATGCGCTTAAAGTCTTCGACGGTGAGCGATTCAAGCTCAACGCGTATGGGAAAGCGGCCCTGCAATTCCGGTATCAGGTCAGAGGGTTTTGAGACGTGGAACGCGCCCGCAGCGATGAAGAGTATGTGGTCTGTGCGGACCATGCCGTAGCGCGTGTTGACCGTTGTGCCTTCGACAATCGGGAGAATGTCGCGCTGCACGCCTTCGCGGGAAACGTCCGGGCCATGGCCCGATTCGCGTCCGGCAATCTTGTCAAGCTCGTCAAGGAAGATGATGCCGGAAGATTCAACGCGCTCAAGCGCGGAGCGCGCCACAGTATCCATGTCAATGAGACGCTCCTCCTCTTCCTGCATAAGGTAGTCCATAGCCTCATCTACACGCATCTTCCGCCGCTTCGTGCGCCCTTGAAAGAGATTGCCGAGCATGTCCTTCATGTTGATGCCCATCTCTTCAATCCCCTGCGGCCCGGCAAGCTCAATGGTCGGAAAACTTTTTTCGCGCACTTCAATCTCGACGATGCGGTTATCCAGCTTGCCCGCACGCAACTGCGCGCGCAGCTTCTCGCGCGTGCGTTGAAAATTATCATCGCGCGGAGTTGATTCTGAAATTTCAGCAGAAGCAGCAGCGTCCGTCGTCTCCGATTCATCAAAATCGAAGAATCCCGCAGAGAGAGAAGATTTGGGCGGCGGAAGAAGCAGGTCAAGTATGCGCTCTTCGACATTGAGTTCGGCTTTGTCTGCAATCTCTTCGATCTTCTCTTCGCGCGTCATCTCGACGGCGATTTCCGTGAGGTCGCGGATCATGCTCTCGACATCACGGCCCACGTAGCCGACCTCCGTAAACTTTGAAGCCTCGACTTTGAGGAAGGGCGAACTGGACATGCGCGCGAGTCTGCGTGCAATCTCTGTCTTGCCGACGCCGGTCGAGCCGATCATGATGATATTCTTCGGCATCACGTCTGCGGCCATCTCTGCCGGAAGTTTTTGCCTGCGCACACGATTCCTTAAAGCAATCGCCACGGCGCGCTTCGCGTTGCGTTGCCCCACGACATGCTTGTCAAGCGCCGCCACGATCTGTCGCGGCGTCATCTCATCAAGCCGCGCCTGCTCGTCCACATCACCTGAAAGATAGATAACCATAAAGATTAGGGGATAGGAGATGGGGGATAGGGGTTGGGGAGAGGTGTTTGACTTTTCCAACCCCCAACCCCTAACCCCTGACCCCTGCCTTTCAAAGTTCTTCGATAATAATATTGGTGTTCGTATAGATGCAGATTTCGCCTGCGATCTTCAAGGCTTCGACGGCAATCTCGCGCGCGGGCAGGGCAGTGTGATCGTATAGAGCGCGAGCGGCTGCGAGCGCGTAAGAGCCGCCTGAGCCAATCGCCAGCACATCATTGTCAGGCGCAATCACGTCGCCATTGCCTGAGAGCAGGAAAGAACTTTTCTCATCTGCGACGACCAGCAAGGCTTCAAGGTGGCGCAGGATTTTATCTGTGCGCCATTCCTTGCTGAGTTCTATGGCGGCACGCTCAAGATTGCCGTGATACTGTTCCAGCTTTCCTTCAAAGCGTGTGAGCAGGGAAAAAGCGTCTGCGGTCGCGCCCGCGAATCCCGCTAAAATCTTGTCATTATAAAGACGGCGAACCTTACGCGCGCCGGATTTCATGATGGTCTCACCCATCGTCACCTGGCCGTCGCCAGCTAAAGCCACGTGCCCGTCTTTACGAACCAGAAGCACCGTGGTGCTGCGTACTCTTCTCTCTTCTTTACTCATCATCGGTAACACAGCACTATAGGGAGGCGCGCAAAGGGAAGTCAAGCGAGACAGCAAAAAAGAGAATAAAGAACGGCGCTGAAGCCATAGGGTCTCAAACCGAAGCGCGGGCAGTGAGAAATTTTTTGCGCTATGATATGGTCTGCCTTGATAGCGAATTTTTCAGCACTTTGATTATCTGCAACCGGGAAAGCTAAAGGCGATGGAGAGAGAAAGACCGCGCATCGGAATCAACATGCGCATAGACCTTCCGACAGAGCGTTTCTACCTCGCACGTCATTACAGTGAGGCGGTAGAGGCGGCAGGCGGCGTGCCCGTGCATCTGCCTTTGATCCCGCGCGCAGATTACATACGGTCTGTGATGGACGGTCTCGACGGAATACTGCTGCCCGGAAGCGACTCAGACGTTGACCCTCTGCTTTACGGGCGCGAGCCGCACCCTATGCTCGGCAGTGTGCAGCCTTTGAAGGATGAGACAGATCTGCTGGTGCTCGCTGAAGTGGAGAGGCGCGCGACACCGCTCCTTGCCATCTGTTTTGGAATGCAGATTCTAAATGTCTCGCGCGGGGGGCAACTGATACAGGACATCCCATCTCAGATGCCTGACGCGATCAAGCATGAGCAGGGCGTGCCAAGAGACCGCCGCTCGCACCGCATACGCTTTCTTGAAGGAAGCCTTTTATCAAGACTCGCAGGAGGCGAGAGCGCAATCGTCAATAGCCACCATCATCAAGCCATAGAGACTGTCGGAAAGCAGTTAGTGGCAACCGCCTGGACATCGGACGGACTCGTCGAAGCGCTCGAAGACGTGCGTCAGGAGAGATTCGTTCTGGCCGTGCAATGGCATCCGGAGATGGGCTGGCAGTCGGATGGTTTCTCACAGCAAATCTTCCGTAAATTTATTCAAGTATCACTTGAGCGTACAGGAAGTAACAGGATAGAAGAGAACAGTTTGAAACAACCCGCAGGATAAGCTGCCCGAACGTCTTCGCGCGTCTGATAACGGAGATAGTGGATGTTAAGTTGAAGCGAATAGCAGATGTTAAAAGGTTCTGATTCAGAGTTTTTGATGGATATTAAAGGACGCGTCGCATTAGTCACAGGCGCTTCGCGTGGAATTGGCCGTGCGACTGCTTTGGGCTTCGCCTCTCTGGGCGCGAGCGTGCTGGTCAATTACGCGCATGATAGAGCGAGCGCAGAAAAAGTTGCCTCTGAGCTTGAGCGGAAGGGCGTAGAGGCTCTTGCCGTAGGGGCGGACATCTCGAATCTGTCTGAGGCAGAGCGTCTGGTCAATGCGGCTCTGGAGCGTTTCGGACGTTTAGATATTCTGGTCTGTAATGCAGGAGTTTGGGAGGGCGCGCCTGTCGAAGAGATGAGCGAAGAGCTGTGGGACCGTGTCATTGAAATTAACCTGAAAGGAACATGGGCAGTGTGTCGCGCGGCAACACCTCTGATGAAAAGGGAAAAATTCGGGCGCATAGTGATTGTCATCTCTACTGCGGGCCAGCGCGGTGAAGCAGGTTTTTCTAACTACGCCGCATCCAAAGGAGGACAAATCTCATGCACCAAATCTCTGGCTGCGGAGCTTGCTCCATACGGCATCAACGTCAACGCGGTTGCTCCGGGCTGGGTAGATACGGAAATGTGCGCAGGCGTGCTTGATGATGAGAACTCGCGCCGCGCTGTTGAGCAGGCAATTCCGCTTGGGCGTGTGGCGCAGGCGGAAGATGTGGCCTGGCCTATTATCTTTCTCTGTAGCAGTTGGGCGCGACACATCACCGGAGAGGTGCTGAACGTCAACGGCGGCTCCGTCCTTTGCGGTTGATAATTTAGAGGGCAGTTTATGTTTGAACGCTACACGGAGAAAGCGCGTAGAGTCATTTTCTTTGCGCGCTACGAAGCATCGCAGTTCGGAGCGCCTGCGATAGAGCCTGAGCACCTGCTGCTCGGCCTTATGCGCGAAGATAAAACTCTGGTGCAAAGGTTTTTCCCTGCACGCAAAAGTGTCGAAGGGATTCGCAGGGAGATAGAAGAACGCAGCAATCCGGGAGAAAAAATCTCAACGTCCGTAGAATTGCCGCTCGCGCCGGCGACAAAGCGTGTGCTCGGTTACGCGCATGAAGAGAGCGACCGTCTGAATCACAGGCATATCGGAACAGAGCATCTGTTGCTGGGGCTTTTGCGAGAAGAGAGTTCGGTGGCGGCAGAGATTCTCTACGAGAGAGGGTTGCGTCTTAACGGAGTCAGGGAAGAGGTCTCAAAGGCTGCGTTGATTGAAGAGTTTCGTTCTGCTGCTCCCAAACATTTTCTCTGGCTGGAAGAGATTCAGGCGTGCGCTGACAGAGTCTTGACATTATCAAAACAGATCATGCAGGAGTTGAGCACAGAGACGGGCGTTGCGGCGCAGGCTTTTCATCTTTCTGAAAATTCTTCTAAAAATTATCAGAGAGGGCAGGGAAGTTTGGTTTTGAGTAGAAAGCATCTAAGACTGGGCCTCGAAACACTTTTGCAGGATCGGCTGGAACTTTTACGCGGAGCGCGCGTTGGACTCATCTGCAACCAGGCGTCTGTGGACCACAGGCTGCGGCACGCCGCAGACCTTTTTCAAGAGCATTCGGACGTTAATCTGAAAGCTCTCTTTGGCCCGCAGCATGGCATACGCGGCGAGGTGCAGGATAACATGGTAGAGACCGGGCACGCGTTTGATAAAGTCACTGGTGTTCCGCTTTACTCTCTCTACAGCGAGACGCGCGAGCCTACGGAAAAGATGCTAGAGGATGTGGACGTGCTCGTCTTTGACCTGCAAGACGTAGGATGCCGCATTTATACTTTTATTTATACGCTGGCTAACTGTATGCGCGCGGCTGAGAGATTCGGGAAGAAGGTTGTGGTCTGTGACCGCCCCAATCCGATTACAGGCGAGAGCGTGGCGGGCACTGTGCTGGAGCCTGAATTCGCTTCCTTTGTCGGCCAGTTCCCGATTGCAACGCGTCACGGCATGACCGTGGGGGAGTTGGCAGGACTATTTAACGAGCATTTTAAGATAGGCTGCGAGCTGGAAGTTATAAAAATGACCGGCTGGTCGCGTGAGTTATGGCTGGACGAGACGGATGCGCCGTGGGTCTTACCTTCGCCGAATATGCCTACAATCGAGACGACGCTGGTTTTCCCGGGAACAGTACATCTTGAGGGGACACATATCTCTGAGGGGCGCGGAACGACAAGACCCTTCGAGCTGATTGGCGCTCCTTATATAGAACCTACGGTTTATGCAGATAAACTCAATCGGCTTGGCTTGGGCGGAGTCTATTTTCGTCCCTGCGGTTTCCAGCCGACTTTTCAGAAACATGCGCGGGAGAACTGTGGAGGCGTGCAGATTCATGTCACGGATAGAGCGCAATTCGAGCCAGTGCTGGCCGGTGTTGCGGCCATTAAATTCGCCTATGATCTATACACGGATGAATTTTGCTGGAAAGAGCCGCCTTACGAATACGTTTACGACAAAAATCCTTTCGATGTCATAGCAGGCACGGACAAACTGAGGCAAGCGATTGAGCGCGGCGACACATTGGAAGCAATTCAATCGTCCTGGCATGACAATTTGGAGGATTTTAAAAAGATTCGTCAACATTATCTGCTTTATTAGTAGCGAAAAGTAGATGCTTTCGCAATAGCTAATCCTTTACTTTAACTTTGGTCGCCGCGCCGACTTTTAAAGTGTTACATGAGAGAGAGTGCGTTGAGTGATGGAATCCGTTGACAAACTTTTAGATGAGTGCGGACGCCTGCACGGCCATCTTTGCGCAGGGCAACTGCTTGGCGTACGTATGTCTCTGCTTGGTTGCCGCCTGATTGATATTGATGATCCCAGAGGAGCGGACAGAAAGAAATTGATCGTGTGGGTAGAGATTGATCGTTGCATGGCGGATGCCGTCTGCGCTGTGACGGGCGTGCGTTTAGGGAAGAGGAGCCTGAAGTTTCAGGATTACGGTAAAGTTGCCGCGACGTTTCTTAATATAGAGACAGGAAAAGCTGTGCGGGTTGTTGCGTTGGACGAGTCCAGGGAGATGGCAAACAGGCGTTTTCCTGAGATTGAAAACAAAAAGGAGAGGCAACTGAAGGCGTATCGTGAAGCAACGGACGAAGAGTTATTTAAGACAGAGTGTGTGACAGTCTCTTACGGCGAGATGGATGCGCCGGGGCAGCCGCGTTCGCGCGTGCGCTGTGAGAGGTGCGGCGAAGGGGTAAATGATGGGCGCGAAGTGCGCGCGCAGGATGGCGAGACGCTCTGCCGCCCTTGCGCCCTCGGAGGCTACTATAAAAATCTACGGAGCGAAAATGTTTGAAGCTATTTGAGGCGAACGCAGGCCCACTTGAACGGCAACAAACATACGGCCTATAACGTATGAGGGTAGCCTGAAGCCATAAAGTAGTTAAAGTAAACTGTTAAGTCTCGCTCGTTAAGTTGTTGCGTCCGATAACGTCCTCAGACTTCGATATTTAGATGAGTTCGATCCATTTAATGATTTCAGGAATTTTAAGGAAAGGCGCAAGTCCTTTTGCAGCACTCTCTTTCGTGCTGCTCTTTTCCATTTCCCATGTATATGGACAGAGCGGACGCCGAGCGGAGGAATCTCCCACGGATAAATCCCCGAAAACTTCTGAAGAGGTAGTCCGTGTGCGCACGGATGAAGTGGTCCTCCCTGTTTCAGTGAGAGACGCAACGGGGCAGCCCGTCAACGGGTTGAAGCAGGGGGATTTTATTGTCTTTGAAAACGGCGTCAGGCAGGAGATTGCCAGCTTCAATCGTGAGCGTTTATCCGCGAATATAGTTTTGTTGATGGACGCATCGGGCAGCGTCTTTGAGCACATGCGCCTGATACGGGAAGCGGCGAAAGAGTTTATGAATGGTCTGATGGCGTCGGATCGCGTCTGCGTCATGCAGTTTTCGGACAGCGTGGAGCTGCTGCAAGACTGGACGCCTGCCACAGAGACTGCCACGCTCAACAAGGCTGTGCAGTGGCGCTATCACCCGGGCCTGAGCACGACCTTTTACGATGGCCTTTATATCTCCGCGCAGGAGCAGTTGGGGAAAGTTTCCGGCAGGAAAATCGTCATCCTGCTAACGGACGGGATAGACACTGCGAAGCAGCAACGCGCAAGCTTTGCTGACGCTTTGAATGCCGTGCGCAGGCAGGAGACGAGCGTCTATGTGGTCAGCTTAACGGCGATTCTGCGCTCAGAGATAGAGCAGCGAACGGAAGGGAAGTTGCGGCGCATTTTCTCCGGCTATGATCCGCGCTTAGTCTCGCGCTATCTAAAGATGATTGAAGATTCGGAGACGCAACTGACAAAACTTGCAGAGCAGACGGGAGGACGTATTTTTCTCCCGACACAGCAAGCGGATTTGACTACGGCTTATCGCGCCATAGCTGAAGAGCTGCGCACGCAATACATAGTCACTTATAAGCCCAGGCAACATGCGCCCGCAGGGGAGTGGAGGCGTGTGCGTGTGCTTGTCTCGCCGGGGGGATATGAAGTGGCGACTCGTGAAGGATATACTGGAAGAGGCTGAAAAATCCTGTCTTAAAAAGGTAACTGGAGGTAATAGTTTGGCTGGAAGAGAATTGATTGAAAGCTCTGCGGGTGATCGCGCTCCGGCAAGTGCCTGGCTGATGGGCGCCTTGGGGTGGCTTGTGCCCGGCGCAGGCCATTTCTTGCAGGGGAGGTGGGGGCGCGGCCTCATTTTGTGCGCTGCCGTCTGCGGCATGTTCGCCATGGGACTATACTTTGGAGGCCATCTCTATCCTAACCTGAGTGGTAATGAGGATGGCGTCACAACCCTTCTGCAAGTGCCCCCTGCATTTGCCAATCTGGGAACAGGGGTGCTCTACTTGTTCTGCTGGCTCACGGGCAAAGGCTTTACGGAAAATGCCAGACTGTTGACTTTCGAGTACGGCAACACGTTCCTGTGGGTCGCCGGACTACTGAATTATCTTGCAATGCTTGACGCTTTCGATATAAGGGCAGGGAGAAAACCTTGACGCATTTACTTGTAATGCTGCTATTTGCTCTGCTTGTTGCGCTGGTTTTTGGAGTGGTGGGGCGTGACAAAACAAAAGAGCGCACGCTTTACGGCCTTAAAGTCTTCGCGGAATTTGTCGGGATAGGATTAGCCTTAGCCTGGCTACTCTATTATTTACCTTTATAAGGCTAAGAGAGCAGTTAGCAGTCTTTTCGCGTCCGATAACGTAAGCAGCAAACTCCAAACATCTCCAGATACTAGTCAAAAGAGAATCAGATGGGACAGGTTGAGACAGAGGCAATCATCTTACGCACATACAATCTGTCCGAGGCGGATAAGATTGTGGTCTGCCTCACGCACAGCAACGGGGTGGTTCGCGCCGTTGCACGCGGGGCCAGAAAATTGAAGAGCAGATTCGGCGCGGGCCTGGAGCCTTTCACACTGGTGCAGGCCAGCTATTACGAGAAAGAGAATCGCGAACTGGTCTCGCTCAAACGCGCGGAGATTCAAAAATCCTATTTTCATCTGGCCGCAAACGAGCAGGTCGTTCAGGCTCTGGC
>JBAWGU010000243.1:0-8389 GCA_049593215.1 Pyrinomonadaceae bacterium | reverse complement strand
GATACAGTTTCCCTTCTTCATGCACTATCTCAAAGACAAGCCTGCCGATTTGCCGGAGGCTTTCATGTTCTTAACGGGCATAGACGAATGGCGTCGTCTGGATGTGTGGCCGCCGAAGGGCGCAGAGCCTTTGACGCTCTACTTTAATTCAGGTGGACGTTTGAGCACGGACGCGTCCGCCGAAACGGGGCAGAATGTTTTTGACGAATATCTGAGCGACCCTAATAAGCCCGTTCCATATCTCGGCTATGTCGTGGGTGGGATGACATCGGATTACATGACAGATGACCAACGCTTCGCCGCCGAGCGGCCTGACGTGCTGGTTTACGAGACGGAGCCATTGAAGGATGATCTCATCATCGCGGGACCAATCAAAGTTAAACTGCATGTCTCGACAACAGGAACCGACTCGGATTTCGTCGTGAAATTAGTTGACGTTTATCCCGGCAACTATCCGACGCCCAGAACGCCTGAAGGACAGCCCTCTCCGTCGAACTCAATCAAGATGGGCGGCTACCAGCAACTCGTTCGCGGCGAGCCTTTTCGTGGAAAGTTTCGCAACAGCTTTGAAAAGCCTGAGCCTTTCACGCCCGGCCAGCCCGCGAGCATCAGCTACGAGATGCCGGATGTCTATCACGCTTTCCGTAAAGGGCACAGGATCATGGTACAGGTGCAGAGTTCATGGTTTCCGCTGGTGGATCGCAACCCGCAAAAGTTTATGGAGATACCGACAGCAACCGCCGCAGATTTTCAGAAAGCCACGCAGCGCGTCTATCGCTCTCGTCAACTCAGTTCGTCTGTGACTGTGCTGGCTCAGGGAAGACCATAGGAACTGAATTCCGGACGGTGATTAAGAGCGTGAAAGAAACCTGTAGAGGGCAGGGATAAGTCCACAGCTCTCTTAATTGACAGAAGATTCAAACAGGATGGACAGGATGGACAGGATAAAGAAGGAATTTACTCATTAGCTCATTGAATCAATGAGTAAATGAATCAATCTCTTCTTATCCTGTTTATCCTGTCCATCCTGTTAATTTCTTATTCCAAAATAAAAATCTCGCTTGACCTTTCACTTTTGGAACTTTTCGCCCTTCCCAAGCGAATCATCAATGTCAAGCGCATTTTGAGCGGTCAAGAGACAGGCGATGACGTTGGCAACAACTCCTAGTGACAACGAATTATTGCGGCTAATGATGGCCGGAGACGAAGAGGCATTTGTCGCTCTGTATCGAAGGCGGCAGGGTGGAGTCTATCGTTTCGCTTTACAGATGAGCGGGTCTGAGACGATGGCTGAGGATGTGACGCAAGAGGTTTTTATGCTGCTGATGCGAGAGGGAAAAAATTACGACCCTGAGCGCGCTTCGCTCGCGGCTTATCTCTATGGCATCGCGCGCAATTTCGTCCTGCGTCATCTTCAGAGGGATCGCAACTCGGTTCAGATGTTTGATGATGCGGAAGATTCGGAAGGGCAGAGCGCGCAGTATTTCGTTTCGACGAATGATCCGCTTGGCGACCTGACGCGCAACGAAACGATTGAGACGGTCAGGCAGGCCGTGCTTGCGCTTCCGGCGCATTATCGTGAAGTGGTTGTGCTGTGCGATCTGCACGAGATGAGTTATCTGGAGGCTGCGTCCATTCTGGGCTGCGCGGTTGGAACCGTTCGGTCTCGCCTGCACAGGGCGCGCGCGTTGCTGTTGGAAAAGCTGCGCGCGACAAAAGAGGCTGACGCGACCTCTTCACCGAGAGTAAACACTGCGAGGTGTTTCGCATGAACTGCAAAAATTTTGAGAACGTCATCAACGATCTGGCACGTAACCAGATGATGGATGTCATGGCAAGAGAGAGCGCGCTTGAGCACGCGAAGGATTGCACGCAATGCGCCGCGCGTCTTGCGGACGAGGAGACTTTGACTCTGGGCCTGCGCACATTATCTATGCAGAGCGCAAACGTGGAAGCTCCTGCGAAAGTTGAAGCGGCTTTGCTCGCGGCGTTTCGCGCGCCCGAAAAAGTGTTCCTGCTAAGCGCGCATCCGAAACAGTCTGCGAAGAGCATGGGCCATTTGTGGAAGTGGGCTGCTGCGGTTGCTGCCGCCGTCGTGCTGGCTTTCTCTATCTTTGCACTTAACGGCTCTCACTGGCCCAAGCCGTCGCCCGGAGAAAAGGTTGCGGGAGCTATCTCTCCTGTCAATAACAGCACGACGACCTTGCAGCCTGATAAGAATGTGAATGAAGAAGTTGCTGTCAAAGATGAGCCGGGCGTTGGCTCTCTTAATCAGGCGGAGATGAAGAAGGGCTTGATGCAGAATGCGAGCTTCAAGCGCGACTCATCGCGCCGCGCGAATCGTGTTGATGTTGTCAACAGGTCAAATGAAGGTGTGCGCCCGGTTGAGCCTGCGAACAATGCTGGCAACGCTGAGGTGGCGACGGATTTTATGCCGCTCACTTATGACGCGGCAGTTGCGCCTCTGGATAGCGGCCATCTGGTGCGCATCGAGTTGCCGCGCACGGCTCTGCTCTCTATGGGCTTGCCGATGAGCGTCGAGCGGCAGAACGAGTATGTCAAGGCGGATGTGTTGATGGGTGAAGACGGCGTGGCGCGTGCGATTCGCTTCGTGCGTTGACATCCGTTGAAAAGAATTTTGAACGGGTATAGTTTCCCAGCTATCAATCTTTATTGAAGACGAAAGAGAGGAAGACGGAATGAGAGTTCTAAGTAGAATAATTTTGAGTCTGGCCTGTGCGGCGATGGCCGTGCTGTTTTTGGGCTACGGCGAGAGCGTGATGGCGCAACAGGCCGCGCCGCAGAAAGAGGAGCAGAAAGTGGTCCGCGAGGTTGTGATTGAGCGCAACGGCGAGGTCATCAGTCACAACATCGAGGGGCCGCCGCCGGGGATGATGTTGGGCGGAGGGCCGGGACAGGATTTCACCTTTAACTTCGTCACGTCCGAGATGAGCTTTGATATGAAGGTCGTCAAAGGCGCTCCCTATTCCGCCGAAGCCGTTACCGAAAGTGTGCGTACGCTCGCAGACGGCAACCGCATCGTGCATAAATCAAACGCAAACGTCTATCGAGACAGCGAAGGGCGCACGCGGCGCGACCAGACGATTAGCATTGTTGGTCCTTATGCGGCGGCAGGCGACCCGCCCAAGACCTTTTTCATTAACGACCCTGTGGCCGGAGTCAACTATGTGCTTGACCCGCGCAGCAAGGTTGCGCGCAAGATGGAAAATTTATTGAGAGGCTCGAAGGAATTCCATCTCGCTCCGATGGGGCCGATGCCTCCAATGCCGCCTCCGGGCGCAGGCATACAGGCTGTGCCTCCTTCGGACGGTGAACGCCCGCGCGTGATGATCTACGAGAACAGGCCGGACGGCATGAGCGTTCAGAAAATTCCCGGCCCCGGGAAAGAGCGTCAGATGCCGAAGAGGGAATCGCTCGGCACGCAGACCATTGAAGGCGTCTCGTGCGAAGGCACGCGCACGACGATGACTATTCCTGCCGGTGAGATTGGCAACGAGCGCGCCATCGAAATCGTCAGCGAGCGCTGGTATTCGCCTGAGCTTCAAACGGTCGTCATGAGCAAGCGCAACGATCCGCTCGGAGCCGGTGAGACCACCTATCGTCTGACCAACATCAATCGCAGCGAGCCTGCGCGCTCGCTCTTTGAAGTTCCTGCCGATTACAAGATCAAGGAAGGCCCGCCGAAGTTCGAGTTTAAGATGATGAAGCCGGGCGAAGATAAATAAAAGCTGTCCGTAGTCAGTGGTCCGTGGTCCGTTGTTTGTGATTGGCAAGTTGAATCCTGAAGATAAAGCATTCAACGCTGCTCAGACTCAAAACAACTGACTACGGACTACTGACTACGGACAGTTCTTACTTCATCTCTATTCCAACGGAGCACATTAATCCATGCACAAATTAAAGACGTTAATCTTCGCAACGGCTATCTGTCTGCTTTTCGCCGGTTCCTCGTATGCGCAAGGCTCAGCAGGCGCGGGCGCTGCTAAAGAGGCTGCTGTAGATGTGCCGATGCTCTTTCGTGGGCCATCGCCTGCCGTCGAAGTGATGGTCAACGGCAAAGGTCCGTTCATCTTCGCGATTGACACGGGCGCACAGGGAAGCGCGCGTGTTGATTCTTCGCTCGTCGAGAAATTGGGCCTCAAGCCTGCGGGACAGATACAGGCTGGCGACGGCTCAGGCATGAGCACTCGGACGATGGATATTATCAAGCTGGATTCACTCGCAGTCGGCAATCTGCGTTTTCAGAACGTAGAAGCCCCGACGCGAAACTACAACATGAATCCGAACGCGCCTCACGTTGACGGCATCATTGGCTTTAATCTCTTTGCAGATTACCTGCTCACCTTAGACTTTCCGGCAAAGCGTGTTCGCGTAGAGCGCGGCGAATTGCCAAAGGCTGATGAAAAAGAGGTGCTGAGCTACGACGGCTCGCGCGGCATTCCTATCATTGAGATGAGCGTCGGCAGTCTCAAAGTAAACGCGCACATTGATTCGGGCAACATGAGCGGCGGCGTGGTCGTGCCTGAATCGCTTGTGCAGCAGCTACAGCTTGCCTCAGAGCCGAAAGTTGTCGGGAAGGCTAAGACCGTCAGCAACGAGTTTGAGATTAAAGAGGCTGCGCTGAAAGGCAGCGTGCGATTGGGCCGTTATGAATTCAACGACCCGCTCATCACCTTCGCTCCAATCTTCCGCGACGCCAACGTCGGAGCAAAGATGCTCGGCAGCTTTACGCTCACCTTTGACCAGAAGAATCATCGCGTGCGCTTCATCCGCAAGGACGCTGCGGGTTAAACTGCGCGAGACAAGACGAAAGACGGAAGGCGAAGCTTGATACCCTGCTTCGCCTTTTTCGTTTCTACTCATTCGATAATGTGAATGTAATCATCATGCAGCAAAATTCGTTACTGACTTTGATTGCTTTGATGTATTCTATGCGCCGCTTAAGACTTGAAATTTCGGGAAAATCAGGAGGCTTGCTTTGAGAAACAGGTTCAAATTCGCTTCAGCTTTCGTTATTTTATCGCTGGCACTAATCGTCTTACTCCTCTCAGCCGGAAATTCTGCTGCAACAAGCCAGGATCAACCAACCATCGCCAAAGACTCCGTGCAGATGACTGCCTTCACCTATAACGTCTATAAGAAGAACTACGACGTATGGAGCTGGGTCCCAAAAATCGAGTACCGCGTCAACGGGCCAATCCCAAGCGGGAGCCAACTCTACGTCGAGTACACCGTCCCCGGTGCGCCGCCCGTGAAATTTGACTGTAGCACCGAAGAGACGCAGCAGGGCCGTTGGTGGAAGACAGAGTGCGGAGCGCGAGACGGCATCCCCGAAGAGAAGGCTACAACCTACACCGGCCCCTTCAACTTCGCCATCAAGATGCGGAACGAACTCGCCGGTAGCGATACGACGCTCTTCACCGGCAAGGCCAAAGTCGCTAAGGTGCATTCCAACGAGGCGCAGACTCCGAAGTTCATCAACCACTTCGTCTATTACGTTGACCAGGACTGGAACATGCCCATCGGCTACGTCTTCTACACCGCAGACGACCAGAGGGGTATGGATCGCCCGATTCTCAACCTCGCGTTCTGGATTCGCGGAGAGCCTGTGAGTTTCCAGCCACACCTGTTTTATCAGGGCAAGGAAGTTGGCAAGATGTTTTATCAGGGCGAAGAGGTCGGCAAGGCGAGTTGCGAATCGGATGTAGATAACGGGACGACGCAATTCGTGGACGACTCGGTTCCGCAAAAAGCGAAGTGGTCGCGCGTGGTATGTACCTTCGGTAACGTGCGTGGTTGGGATAAGACGGGAGAAGCGCCCGGTATGTTCGGGCCGCTCTACAACCTCAGCACGAATACGGGCGACTACGAGTTCAAGCTGCTCTGGAATAATCATCTGGCGAGGTCTATCAAGTTCACGGTAGGCTCCAACGGAAAGATAGACAACGGCATCGCCACCTCAAACAAACTCGGCAGCGACCGCGTTATTGTGCCTGTCCAGATCATCGGAGACCAAGACGGCCAGTGGGACAAAGCGGCATGGAAGACTGAAGCGTTCTACGGCAATCCGCTAACGGGCTTCACGCCTGTGCCGTAAACCGTTGGGTAGCGTCTTAACTTTCAAATTAAGACGCTACTCATTCAAATATGAAACGACAATCTCGCTTGTGAGCGTGCGGTGAACAGGGCACTTGTGCGCTATCTCTTGTAGCCGCGTGCGCTGCTCGTCCGTGAGGTCGCCTTCCAGCGTGACAGCGCGCCGTATGCGATGCACGAAGCCTTCTTTAGTCATGGTGCATTCCGCGCAATCCTTTGCATGAACGCGCTCGTCCCTGAGCCGCACCGTGACACGCTCCAGAGGCCAGCCCTTGCGCCGCGCGTACATCTGTACGGTGAGCGAGATGCAGCCGCCGAGCGCAGAGAGCAGCAGGGTGTAGGGGTCAGGCCCTGTGCCGTCGCCGCCGACGCTCACAGGCTCGTCAATGAAAAAAGTTTTGCCGTCGCCGTAGCGCACCTCGTTCTGAAATTTCTGCAATGAAGTGACTGTAACTTCGCTCATCTATAATAGACCTCCAATCATTGCTCAGCCTCTATCGTCGGCTCATTTATTAGAGTTCGCTGGTGGAACACTGCGACCCACTTGCCGCCGCGTTTGGCCCACAGCGTAGCCGTATAAGAGTTCGATGTGCGTTTGCTGCCCTGATAAGTTTCGATGCTGGTTGATTTGTAGGTTAAAAGGGCAGCGTCCGGATTAATCATCTTCACTTGAGCATCTTCGATGGTGACGCTTAAAAATTTATAGTCCGGGTCAAACGCAAATTTAGTGAAGTCGGCGACAGGTGTTCTACCCTGTGGACCAAGCAGGACTGCGTCGGATGCGATGAGGTTATTAAAACTTTTGACATCCTTTTTCTTGAGAGCTTCAGCAATCAGTTTCTCTTGAGCAATGATCGCATCCTGATTTAAAGATTCGCTCTTATTCGCTGACCGCACGATGGCGATAGATGAAGCAGCAGCGATTAAGATGATGAGAGCAAGCAGACGTTTCATAGGACAAATTCCTTTCAGAAAGGGCGTGTGTAAAGCAAACTGCTTGTATGCCAGACGCGATAGGCATGTCAATCTTTTTATCAAAGCCGTTTTCTGCTGACTTGCGAGGCTGGGCTGCGTGAGGCTACACTCCACTGCGAAAGCAATCTCCAACATTAATTTAATTCGACTATTTTGTAAGCGAGGATCGAAATGAAGATTCACGAGTATCAGGGTAAAGAGTTGTTGAGAAAATTCGGCGTCGCCGTGCCGCGAGGGCTAGTTGCGCGCTCGCCCGAAGAGGCTTATCACGCGGCGAAAGAGTTGGGCACGGAGGTTGTCGTGGTCAAAGCGCAGATACATGCTGGCGGGCGCGGCAAGGGCGGCGGCGTCAAGCTTGCGAAGAGCGCGGAAGAGGCTGAAAAAATTGCGCGCGAGATGCTCGGCATGAAACTCATCACGCACCAGACCGGGCCGGAAGGAAGAGAAGTGCGCGTGCTCCTCATCGAAGAGGGCTTGCCGATTGATAAAGAATTTTATCTGGGCATCGTGCTCGACCGCTCGACGGGTCGGCCCGTCTTCATGGCTTCGCAAGCGGGCGGCATGGACATCGAAGAGGTCGCGGCGCACACGCCTGAGAAAATTTTCAAAGAGCAGATTGATCCGGCGGTCGGCTTTCGTCCTTTTCAGGCGCGCAAGCTCGCGTTCAATTTAGGGCTTCCGGCAGAGTTGATCGGGCAGGCTGCAAAATTCATGCAGGCTCTCTATGACGCTTATGAACAAACGGACGCATCGCTCCTTGAGATTAATCCTTTCCTGCTCACGAAAGATAATCGCTTGATTGCGCTCGACGCGAAAGTTAATTTCGATGACAACGCGCTCTTTCGCCACAAAGATTTCCTCGACCTGCGCGACCTGAATGAAGAAGAGCCTCTGGAGATTGAAGCGTCCAAGTTTGATCTCAACTACATCAAGCTCGACGGCAACATCGCCTGCATGGTCAACGGCGCGGGCCTTGCGATGGCGACAATGGACATTATCAAGCTCGCTGGTGGCGAACCCGCAAACTTTCTGGACGTTGGCGGCGGCGCATCGCAGGAGCGCGTCGAGGCTGCTTTCAAAATTCTGCTCGCGGACGAGAATGTGCGCGCCGTGCTTATCAACATCTTCGGCGGCATCGTGCGCTGCGACATGGTGGCGCGCGGCGTCGTCGGCGCAGCAAACAATCTCAAGCTTAAAGTTCCTGTCGTCGTTCGGCTCGAAGGCACGAACGTCGAAGAAGGGCAGCGCGTCATTCAGGAATCAGGGCTGAATTTTACGGTGGCAAACGGGATGAAAG
>JBAWGU010000242.1:0-3449 GCA_049593215.1 Pyrinomonadaceae bacterium | reverse complement strand
GTTCTGACTCGCAGAGCTTCAACGATAGCCTTCGGCCTGTAGCGCAAAGAGTTCTGCATAAAGTCCGCCGTGCTTGACTAACTCATCGTGTGAACCCTCTTCGACGACACGTCCTTCGTCCAGCACAACGATGCGATCAGCCATCCTGACAGTTGAGAAGCGGTGGGAGATAATGACGGCCATGCGCCCTTGCATCAGCTCTGCAAATCTTCTGAAGACCTCATACTCGGCGCGTGCGTCAAGCGATGCGGTCGGCTCATCTAAGATAAGCACCTGCGCGTCGCGCATGTAGGCGCGTGCGAGCGCCACCTTCTGCCACTCGCCGCCAGACAAATCAACTCCTCCCTCGAATCGCCGCCCGAGCATTTGCCTGTACTTCAACGGCAGCCGCGCGAGCAACAAGGCAGCGAGCGATTTCTCTGCCGCCGAGATGATTGTCGCAGGTGTACTGCCTGCGCCTGTCTCTTCCGACTTCGCGCCCGCCTTCTCTTTCGCACCAGACCACGACTCACCATCCGGCGCGTCGAGATAATTACTCACCTGCTGAATCTCTCCAACGCCGATGTTCTCGTCAAAGCGCAGGTCGTAGCGATAAAAATCCTGAAAGATGACGCCGACGTTGCGGCGCAGGGAGGCTAGATCGTAATCGCGCAGGTCGCGCCCGTCTAAAAGGATGCGTCCTTCGGTCGGGTCGTAGAGACGCGCGAGCAGTTTGACCAGAGTCGTCTTGCCCGCGCCGTTGCCGCCGACGAGCGCGAGGCGTTCACCCGGCCTGAGCCTGAAATTGACTCCGCGCAACGCCCACACGTCGCTTTCGGGATAACAGTAGCCCACGTTGTCAAAGATGAAGCCCTCGCTGAGCGGTCGCGGCACTTCGGGCGCATCGGGAATCGAGAAGACAGTCGGCTTCGTCTCGAAGAAATCGAAGAGGTCTTTGAGGTAGAGGCATTGCGTGTAGATTTCGCCTGCGCCGTTGAGCAGTCTCTGGATGATGTCGCGGCTGCGCATGAACGAGGCTGCAAGGAAAGTTAAAGTGCCAAGCGTGATTGCGCCACTGACTGCGCGCAGGAGTATGACAGCGTATGCGCCGTAGTAGCCAAGCAGCCCGACGACGGAAAGCAGCGTGGCAACGATGCTCCTGCGTATTGTGAGGCGCTTGTTCTCTTCGTAAAACTTTTCGGAAAGCACACGGTATCGTTCGACAAGCCACGGCGCGAGTCCGAACATCTGGACCTCTTTCGCGGGCCGGTCGCTTGCGCCGAGGTAGCGTAGATAATCCAGTTGCCGCCGCTCCGGTGTCCAACGAAACAGCAGAGAGTATTCAAGCGACGCGTAGTGCGCTTCTCCCAGAAATCCGGGCACGACGGCCAGAGCGAGCAGGAGCAGAAGCCAGGGGCTATAGATGAGGAGCGCAGCACCGAGGCTTGCAAGCGTTAGCGTGTCCTGCCCCATCGAGAGCAAGAGCGCGAGCAGTCCGATTCTTCCGGTTGTCTGTCGCCGCGCGCGGTCCAGTTGGTCATAGAAGGCCGGGTCTTCAAACTGATAGAGGTCCAGCATTGCGGCGTGCTGCATCAACATCACGCTCGTGCGGTTTGAGAAGAGATCACCAAGCAGGCTCTCGACAACAGACGAAACGCGCGAGAGTGTCTCGCCCGCGAGAGCAAGCGCGATTTCAATGGCGACCAGCCGCCACAGGCGCGAGGTGTCGAGCGCGCCGCCGCGTGCTGCCACGACCGCATCTATGATGAGCTTGCCGACCCAGAGCGCTGCGACGGGGATGAAGGCACGCGCAAGCCTGAGCGCGACCATCGAAAGCGTGAGACCTCTATGCGTCTGCCAGATGAGTTTGACGAATGGCGGGACGTTACGCAGCACCGCGATTCGCTCGCGGAGCGTCGGCGACAGAGGGGCGGCTTGCCGCCGTCTTGATGTATGGCGGGATGACATCTGAACTACAAGATTGCCCGGCCCGGCTGACCAATCACAAAGGTATGTGCGCGCCGGAGCGCGTCAGTCCCACGATTGACTCCCACGCGGCCAGAGCGCGCGGCAGTTCGTATTCGGAGACGCGCGCGCGAGCGGCCTCTCCCAGTCTACGCCGCAGCGCCTTGTCGCCCGCCAGACGCCTGAGCGCCGCAGCGAGGGCGGAAGGATCATTAACGGGAACGACCAGACCCGTTACGCCGTCTTCAACGAGTTCGAGCGGGCCGGGCGCGCCATCGCTCACGACGACGGGCAGGCTGCAGCTCATCGCTTCGAGCAGCGCGTTCGGCGTCCCTTCAACGCGTGAGGGGAGCGCGAAGATACACGCCTCGCGATAGAATGCGTGCGGGTCTTGGACGATGCCGTGCCAATCAACGCGGTCTGCAATTCCCAAACTCTCGGCCTGCACCCGAAGAGTATCTCTGAGCCGCCCGTCTCCTACGATTGCAAGCCTCCACTCTTTCAAGCCGTCGCCCGCGCACGAGAAGGCGTCAAGCAAAACATCCTGCGCCTTATCCGTAACGAGACGACCGACAGTAAGGATAAAGGGCTTGTGCGCTGGCGCGTGCGAAGTGGCATGACCATTACCGTTCGGGATGACAAGGGGGTTGGGGACGAAGGCCATCTTCTTCCGCTCAACGTAATCGCTTATCTCACGCAGCGCGCCCCTCGTATTCGCCGTCACGAGGTCTGCGTGACTGTAGTAGATTCTCCACAACTCGTCCCACATCCTGTATCGCACCAGCCGCCGTGGGTCGTTGCGCTCAGAGATGACAACGCGTCTCTTCATCCCACGGCACGCCTTCAGCGTGATGACGTTGACGGATGTGCCGAAGGCAACGACGACAGGCGAATGTACGTGTCTGAGCACGCGGCGCAGCGCCCATGCTTCGTAGTGAAGGAACAGAAAAAAGTTTACACGGTAAAATTTTTCAGCTAAGAAGTAGTAGAGTTGACTGCCGAGTATTCTAAAGAACAGGCGATTGGCCCGCCTGATTTCGAGTAGCCGGGCCTTTAGATTCTTCCAAATCTCTGCGAGCCGCGTCAGCCCTACCCTGTCAACGATGATGTGATGAACTGCCGGGTCAAGCTTGAAAAATCTGCGCCGGTCGTGCAGCGTGATGACCGAAACCTTGCGACCGCGACGGCTCCACTCGTTGGCGAGCGTGGAGACGACTCGCTCGATTCCTCCCGCATCCAGACTATTGCAGATGAGTATGAGTTCGGCTGAGAAGTCCAAGCAACCTCTGGGCAATCTGATTATGGATTTAGTAGACCTACTCAAAATAATATCATATCCACATCGTAAAGCTACGTCTCACCTTCGAGAGAATAGTGGTTTAATTTGAAGATGAGTGGGAGAAAAGTTGAGATTCACCGCAGAGGCGCAGAGCAGGCGCGCAGAGTTTACGCAGAGAGATTGAGTGCTTAACTCTCTGCGCTTCCTCTGCGAGTGTCTCTGCGCC
>JBAWGU010000241.1:0-14397 GCA_049593215.1 Pyrinomonadaceae bacterium | reverse complement strand
ATCCTCTTCTGCCGTTTGGGAGAGTCGCTCTACGCTTACGGAAATCTTTGCCCGGGATGCGCTCAGCCGTTGCACGACGCGCGTCTTGAGTTGACGAATCTCGTCTGTCACAACTGCGGGCAGCACTACGACATGATCCGCGCGGGTCGCGGACTGGACCAACCGAACCTGCACCTTGAGCCGTTCCCACTGCTCGTCGAGCAGGGACGCGCGAAGGTGGCTTTACCAAATTGATTCATTGGCTCATTGGCTCATTGACTCAATGAATAAATCAGTAAATGAATCAATGAGCCAATGAGTAAATGATTAAATGAGTCAATCGAATCTTTGAGGAGGAGAGACGATGGCAGATCAAAATAGCAAGGAAACCGCGCCGTCACACTCGGCGGGCACGCGGCAGGGTGAAGAGATTAAAGACGCAGACGGAAAAGAGCCGGGCCGCCATGATGCAGACTCGACACACGCAGACCGCCCTGCCGGTACATCAACGTCCAGAGATTCCACAGCCATCAATCCTGATGACGTGGAGTCTGTCACGGACAGCCCTAAGATGCCGCCAGCCTAAACGGGTTGCCGATTTCCGATTGTGGATTGCGGATTGAAAAGGCTGTTGACAGTCGAAAATTTTAATCCCGAAATAGTAAGAGTATGTCAAACAACGCAGAACAGGATGATTCCGCAATCCGCAACACGCAACACGCAACCGGCACGTCGGAAGCTCGCAATCCGCAGACGCCGTTCGCCGCTCTGAGAAGGTTCGTGCGGCCAAGAGCCGCCGCGTTGGAGCGTTGCGAATTGTGCAGCGCAGAGTTGCCAGCCGATCACGGTCATCTGGTCGAGCCTGCGACTCGTCAACTGCTCTGCGCCTGTCAGGCGTGCTCAATTCTTTTCAGCGGCCATGCCGAGACGAAGTACAGGCGCGTTCCGCAGCGCGTGCGCTTTCTAAAAGAATTTCAGTTGACGGACTCTCAGTGGGACAGCTTGATGATTCCGATTGGCATGGCTTTCTTCTTTCACAGCTCGCCGCAGGCGAAGACCGTTGCAATCTATCCGAGTCCTGCCGGAGCGACTGAATCGCTGCTTGACCTTGCCTCATGGGACACGGTTGTGCAGGACAATCCCGTCTTAAAGGAGATGGAGCAGGACACAGAGGCGCTGCTCGTCAATCGCGTGAAGGGAGAGCGCGAATATTACATCGTGCCGGTTGATGAGTGCTACAAATTGGTCGGACTGATTCGCGCACACTGGCGCGGTCTCTCAGGCGGCACGGAGGTCTGGCAAGAGATAACGCGCTTCTTTGACGGACTGAAAGAGAGGGCAATAAAGCGGTGATAGGTGATAGGTGATGGGTGATAAGAAAAAGCGTTTTGCTTCTCCTATCACCTATCACCCATCACCTATCACCTATCTTTCATCATGCCTGATTTGAGCTTTCAAGTTGAGGGTGCGGAAGCTGTCGCTTATGCGGCATCGCCGATGCTTGCGTTTAAGCTGCGAATCGCCAACGCGGATGCGGAAGAGTCAATCCAGACTGTTGCGCTGCGCTGCCAGATTCAGATTGAAGCGGCGCGCAGGCCGTACAACGCGCAGGAGCAGGAGCGGTTGCTCGATCTCTTCGGCGAGCCGAAGCGTTGGGGGCAGACATTGCGCGCGATGCTGTGGACACATGCGAGCGTGATTGTGACGCCGTTTCAGGCGAGCACGCTCGTTGATCTGCCTGTGCCGTGTACGTTCGACTTCAACGTGGCCGCCACAAAATATTTCGCGGGACTTGAAAACGGAGAAGTTCCGCTTAATCTGATGTTCAGTGGGACTGTCTTCTATGAAGCCGCTGACGGAGCTTTGCAGGTCGAGCAGATTTCATGGGATAGGGAAGCGAAGTATCATCTGCCTGTGAGTGTCTGGCGAGAGATGATGGACCGCTATTATCCGAACAGCGCGTGGCTCAATTTGCGTCGAGACGTTTTCGACCGCCTGCACAAATACAAGATGCGTCGGGGAATTCCGACGTGGGAGCAGGCGATGGAAAGCCTTCTGAATGATGAAGGCGAAACGCGGAGCGATGAAAAGCAAAAGCAGGAATCCAGAAGTCAGGAGTCAGAAGCCAGAATAAAAACGAACGCTTTATCTTCCGGCTCCTGACTTCTGACTTCTGACTACTGCTTTTATTCATAGTTATCATTATGAGTCTCAGTCTCGTGGAAAGAATCGCCAACGCAGTGCTCTATGAAGGGTACATCCTCTATCCTTACCGCCCGTCTTCCGTAAAGAATCAGCAGCGTTGGAATTTTGGCGCGCTCTGCCCGCAAAGCTACAGTCAGGCGCAAGGGGGCACTGAGGCGTGGAGTATGCAAACGGAATGTCTCGTGCAGGGTGATGCGCGCACCGCGCTCGACGTGAAGGTAAGATTTTTGCATCTACTCACGCGAGAGGTTTGCGAGTTGACGAAGCCAACGCTCGAATCAGTTGAGAGCGTTGAGCCGGATTTCCGCGTCGTCCCGTCGCTTGAAGTCAACGGGCAGCTTTTTCAAACATGGCAGGAAGCCGTCGAGCGCGATGTCCAACTGCCAAGCTCTAACTTGAGCGAGACGCTCGCAGCAGCGCAGCGTGTGCCATTCAACTTTACGTCGAGCCGTGAGGTTGAAATATTGCGCGACAAGACGAGCGAGCAGATTGTCGGGGTTATCAATCGCAGGCAGCAAGCCATCGAAGGCGCAGTTGAAGTTGCAGCCGAACGCATCAGCGACAGGCTGTTCAAAATCACAGTTCGGATTTTGAACCTGACGCCGCTTGAGGATGCCGGGCAGAAGAGTCGTGATGATGCGTTGATGCGCTCTCTCGTTTCGACGCACACCATCTTGAGCGTGCGCGAGGGCGAGTTCATTTCGCTGCTCGACCCGCCCGAAGCCGCGCGTGAAGCAGCCGCCTCGTGTCGCAACATGGGGACGTATCCGGTTTTAGTCGGAGAAGAAGGAGCGCGCGACTGTCTGCTTTCATCGCCGATTATCCTTTACGACTATCCGCAGATCGCGCCCGAATCGGCAGGCGACCTCTTCGACGGGACGGAGATAGACGAGATTCTCACGCTTCGCATTATGACGCTGACAGACGAAGAGAAACGCGAGATGCGCGACGCGGACGAGCGTGCGCGCCAGATACTTGAGCGCACGGAGACGCTTCCCCTTGAGCAGTTGATGAAGATGCACGGCGCGATGCGAAGTCTGAGGCCGAAGGAAAAAGGCAAAGGACAAACATCAAAAGATTGAGACCATGTGCATCTATATTTTTAATGCGACACAAGAGCAGAACACTCTTTGCGTTCTTTGCGTCTTCCGTCTTCGCGTCCTTTGCGGTTTAACTTGAGCTTAAACGCAAAGGACGCAAAGGGTGCTCTCCATCAGCTTTTGAGACAAGCAATGAACGAATGGGAATGGCAACTGCTCGAAGAAAAGGCGACGCTTGAGAGCGTCACGGTCAACGGCGTCGAAATCAAGCAGGGCGAGCGTGTACGCCTGCGCCCGCGTGCCGGTGGCGACATCTTCGACCTCGCGCTCGCAGGGCAGACGGCCATCATCGAAGCCATCGAGCAGGACTATGAAGGCAAAGTCCATCTCGCCGTTGTTGTCGAAGACGATCCGGGGCGCGACATGGGGATGCTACGCCAGCCCGGCCACCGCTTCTTCTTCTCTACAGAAGAAGTCGAGCCGCTAAGGATTGATGAGAGAGAAGGTGAGAGGCGATGACTGAGCCGCAGCGCATACTCATCGCGGGCATCGGCAACATCTTTCTGGGCGATGACGCTTTCGGCTGCGAGGTGTTGAAGAGGCTCGCGGCACGAACATGGCCTGACGGCGTGCGCCTCGTTGATTTCGGGATTCGCGGCTTCGATCTCGCGTATGCGCTCCTTGAGGGCTACGACGTGACCATCTTCGTTGACGCAACACCGCACGGCGGCGAACCCGGCACGCTCTACACCATCGAGCCTGACCTGAACGAGCTTGACAATGTGGATGCCGGTGGGATGATGGTTGAAACACACGGCATGAACCCTTTGAAGGTTCTCGGCATGGTGAAATCAATGGGCGGCGAGTTCAAGCGTATCTTGCTGGTCGGGTGCGAGCCTCAGACGTTCGGCCCCGAAGAAGGGCAGATGGGATTGAGCGAGCCGGTTGAGGCAGCCGTTGACGAAGCCGTGCGTATTATCGTCTCGCTCGTTACGGAAATTTCGAGCGAGCAACATGCTCAGGCCATGCCCTGAAGATTTAGAGAAAAGGGGAGGACATTGAAGATGAAACATAATGAGTCTGTCGAGAGAGAGCGCCGGGAGTCGTCTCACGTGAATGTCTGGTACATCGTCGGAGGCGCAACCTTGTTGCTCGTCGCTGCCGGATTACTCACTTCGCTCCACGACATTCGGCGGTACTTAAAGATCAGGTCAATGTGATAGCGAATGGTAAATGGTAAATGGTGAATGGTAAATGGCAGAAAGAAACGTTCGTCCATTTACCATTTACCATTCACTATTTACCTCTTTAAGAATGGGGAGGACGCTGATGGAAAACAATGGGTCTAACGGCTCTAAAGATATGCTCTACATCGTCGGAGGTTTGGCGCTCTTGATCGCGGGTGCGGGCTTGATTATGGCTCACCCTATGGTGCGGGAGCAGTTGCGCGCAAATCTGGGTAGAGTGCTGCCGGAGCTTCCGCAGAATTTGAGCGGCGGATTGTCAACAGTCGTGCCGGACTTTCAGCGCTACTTGAAGATCAGGCAAATGTGAAGCGCATTGATGTGAAGCTCCGGCGCAGGACCATTAACAGAGGGCCGCACGGCTGATGTGAACAACTAGCCGCAGCTCCTGTGAATTTGCGCGCCATGAAGCGATGGCTGGCAGAGGGCAGCTCTCATATTTGTATGGATGAAGACGGAAACCACCTTGTTCATTACCGTCTGGTTGCAGACCAGAGCCGGTTCTCTGTGCAGGCGTTCGCGGAAGGGTTGTTCTCCGCCTTCGGCCACGATCCCGTCATCGTCATACGCGACTTCACAGGCGAAGCCGGGTTAGAGCCTGACACGCTTTCTCAGGCACAGCTTCGACTGAAGATCAACGCAGCGTCGCTTGCCGCGAGCGAAGAAGTTAAAGAGAAGGACCGCCCTGAGATTGACCGCATGATGCGCGACGAGGTGCTCGAAACGGCGCAATATCCTGAGATTGTTTTCGAGAGCACGAACATCTCTCCGAGCAGACTCAAACCGGGCCGCTATCGCGCCAGAATCATCGGCAATCTGACGCTGCACGGTGTCACGCACAATAACCTCTGGGTTTATGCAGAAGTCTCATTAGACGGAGAGAGCCTGCGCGCTCAGGGCGAATGCACGCTCAAGCAGACCGATTACAACATCAAGCTTGTATCCGTCGCGGGCGGCACGCTCAAGGTCAAAAACGAAGTGAAGCTCTCCTTTGATATTAAAGGGCAAAGGGCAGAGGGATAAGGGATGAATAAGAAACTTATTCAACATTCATCGTCACGCTTTCATCCTTCATCCCTCATCCCTCATCCCTGCTTTTATGCATGAGCTTTCAATCGCCATGAGCATGATCGAGATGGCTGCGGAGGAGGCGGAGCGGCGCGGCGGCGTTTCCGTCCACGCCATTCATCTCAAGTTGGGAGACCTTTCGGGCGTGGTCAAGGAGGCTCTGCTCTTCTCATACGGGATGGCCTGCGAAGGCACGCCGCTTGAAGGCTCGCGCCTTGTGATAGAGGAAGTTCCGGTCGCGGTCTATTGTCCCGCGTGCCAGATGGAAACAACGCTCGACTCCGTACAGCTTTTCTGTTGCGCCGTCTGTCATGCTCCGACATCTCAGGTGGTCAGGGGACGCGAACTTGAGGTCGTCGCGCTGGAGATTGAATGATGAGCACACAACCGCGTCTGGTCGAAGTCAGACAAAAAGTGTTGAAGCAGAACGACCTGCTTGCACGCGATTTGCGCCAACGCTTCCGTGATGCAGGCGTCTATGTCGTGAGCCTCGTCTCAAGCCCCGGCGCGGGCAAGACCGCCCTGCTGGAAAAGTTGCTCACGCTTCTCAGGCCATCGGCACGGGTCGCAGCCCTCGTCGGAGACCTTGCCACAGACAACGACGCCGCGCGGCTGGCTCGCAGTCAGGCTCCTGTCAAACAAATTGTGACGGGCACGGTCTGTCACCTCGAAGCCGCGATGGTTGAGAACGCTCTCGAAGGATGGAAGCTGGACCAACTCGATTTGCTCTTCATCGAAAACGTAGGCAATCTCGTCTGCCCCTCAAGCTACGACTTGGGCGAAGACCTGCGACTGGTTCTGATGTCCGTCACGGAAGGCGAAGACAAGCCGCTCAAGTATCCGACGATTTTCAACACGGCGGACGTGGCCGTGATTACCAAGCTGGACCTTGCCGAAGCCTGCGAGTTTGATTTGAAGAGTGCGCGCGACAGCATCCAAAGGGTCCGCCCCGGAATCAAGGTCTTCGAGGTTTCGTCGAAAACAGGCGAAGGCATGAGCGAGTTGATAGAGTTTCTTGCGTCACAGTCTGTCGAACCGGCAAAAGCCACAGCAGGCTGAAGCGCGCGCGCCGGAGGTCGGGCATCTTTCATGCGCACAGCTTCACATCACTTGACGACCACTCGTGTTCAAATAATTGTGCGCGGCATCGTGCAGGGCGTAGGGTTTCGCCCCTACGTCTTCTCTCTGGCGCAGCGTCGCGCGCTGCGTGGCCGTGTCCTCAATAACACGACGGGAGTTCTCATTGATGTCGAAGGCGAAGGCCGTGAGATCGAAGAGTTCATCAAAGAAATCAGGACCAATCCGCCGCCGCTCTCTTTGATTGAATCGTTCGAGCGCCGGAACCAGTTAGACAAAGCGAACTACCGCGACTTTCAAATTATTGAGAGTGTCATCGAAGGAGAGAATTTCGTTCCCATCTCGGCTGACATCGCTACCTGCACAGATTGCCTGAGAGAGATGTTTGACCCGAAAGATAGGCGCTACCGCTATCCCTTCATCAACTGCACCAACTGCGGCCCGCGCTTCACCATCATCGAAGACATTCCTTACGACCGCGCGAAGACCACGATGCGCGACTTCGAGATGTGCAACGAGTGCCGCGCCGAGTATGAGAATCCATTGGACCGCCGCTTTCACGCGGAGCCGACGGCCTGCGCCGCTTGCGGGCCGCGCCTGTCGCTGAAAGATGCGAGCGGGCAAGGGATTGTTGATGATACGAGTGGTGAGGAAGATGCTGTTGCGCACGCGCGTGCGTTGTTATCTGGCGGGATGATACTGGCGGTCAAAGGCATCGGCGGATTCCATCTCGCGTGTGACGCGCTCAACGCTACGGCGGTCGAGCGGCTGCGGCGTAGGAAGTATAGAGAAGATAAGCCGTTTGCTTTGATGGCAAATTCCGTTGATGTTGTCAGAGATTATTGCTTCGTCTCAGAGGCCGAAGCGTCTTTGCTCACATCCGAGAGACGCCCCATCGTCCTCTTGAAGAAAAGGGACGGCGCGAGTCTCCCCAAAGCTATTGCGCCCGGCGTTGGCACGCTCGGCTTTATGCTCCCGTACACGCCTCTGCATTACCTGCTGCTTGAGAAGTCCGGCAGACCTTTAGTGATGACGAGCGGCAACATTTCAGATGAGCCAATCTGCTACGAGGACGCGGAGGCGCGCGAGCGTTTAGAAACAATCGCAGATTATTTTCTGGTCCACGACCGGCGCATACATATGCGTACTGACGATTCGGTCGCGCGCTTCGCACAGGGGCGAGAGATGCTCTTGCGTCGTTCGCGCGGTTACGCGCCTGCGCCGGTTAAGACTTCATTCAAATTCGAGAGAGAGATTCTAGCTTGCGGCGCAGAGCTGAAAAATACTTTCTGCCTCGCGCGCGACCATTACGCCTTCGTCAGTCATCACATCGGCGATCTGGAAAACCTTGAGACGCTCTCGTCTTTTACGGAAGGCATCGAACACTACAAGCGTCTCTTTCATCTTCAGCCTGAAGTCATTGCCTATGATCTTCATCCTGAATATCTGTCAACAAAGTACGCGCATTCCTGTGAGGAAATTCAAACCGGCATCGGCGTCCAGCATCATCACGCGCACGTCGCAAGCTGCATGGCTGATAACAACGTCGAGGGCGAAGTCATCGGCGTGGCGATGGACGGTCTCGGCTTCGGCACAGATGGGCGTTTGTGGGGCGGCGAGTTCTTCGTCGCAAACTTCATGGAGGCGGAACGCATCGCGCACCTTGAGTATGTGCCATTGCCGGGAGGCGCGAAGGCCATACGCGCGCCGTGGCGCATGGCAGCCGTCTATTTGCACAAAACATTCGGCGACGACTTTTTGAAACTGAATCTCCCGTTCGTGCGCAAGATGGATGTGCGCGCGTGGACCACGCTTGGCAAGATGGCTGCGACGGGCATGAACAGCCCGCAGACATCCAGCATGGGCAGACTCTTCGATGCCGTCTCAAGCATGTTAGGATTGAGAGAGATGGTCAACTATGAGGGGCAGGCGGCTATTGAGCTTGAAGCAATCGCAGAACGGCGTGACGGCGTTCAAGGTTACGAATTCGAGATAGACACCGCATCAGGCATCATCAAGACGGAGCGGTTGATTCGCCGCGCTGTGGAAGACTTGCTTGACGGAGTGCCGCCGCCTGAAATTTCCGCGAAGTTTCATCTCGGAGCGGCCCATTTGATTGTGACTCTTGCGCGGCACACGAGAGCTGAGCGGCGACTGAATCGCGTCGTCTTATCGGGCGGAGTCTTCCAGAACACATTCCTTCTCGAAAACGTCTGCCGGATGCTCAAGGCTGATAGCTTCGAGGTTTACACGCACAGCCGCGTGCCGACGAATGACGGCGGCATCTCGTTTGGTCAGGCAGTGATCGCCAATGCCCATCTCGCCGCAGGGAGAATTTAATTTTATGTGCTTAGCCATACCGGGAAAAATCATTGAGATTGTGGACCAGGAAAATCACATCGCCAAGGTTGAGGTTGGCGGTGTGCGGCGCAATATCAACACGGGGATGCTCTCTGAGACGGAGGCGCAGATTGGCAGTTGGGTGTTGATTCACGTCGGTTTCGCTATGAGTAAAATTGACGAGCACGAGGCCGCAGAGACGCTCCGCACGCTCGAAGAGATCGGGCAATATGAGGATGAGTTCAACCAGTTCAAGACAACTCTGGAATAGTAGTTTAAGAGGTTAAGAGTGATGGGCAAGGCGGCAGAAGATTTTTCACGCTCCTTTTATCCATTCCTGCACGAAGATAAAAAAGAGCCGCAGGAGTTGATGGAGGAACTGCGTTTTTCGCTTCTTGAAAAAGCGCGCGAAAGCGTTGAAGTTAAGAGCAAATTTTTTGAAGATAACAAAGATACGATTCTGGCAGCATCGCTTCAGATGGCGAAGGCATTTCATCGCGGGCGTAAGCTTTTAGTCTGCGGCAACGGCGGTTCGTCCACAGACGCACAGCATATCGCCGTAGAGTTCATGCATCCGGTCATCGTGGGACGCAAGGCTCTGCCCGCCATCTGTCTGACGAACGATATGGCGATGGTCACAGCCGTTGCCAACGATGTCAGCTTCGATGATATTTTCACGCGCCAGATTATCGCGCTCGGTCAGGAGGGCGATGTTGCGCTCGGCATCTCCACGAGCGGCAACTCCGAAAATCTTTTGCACGCCTTCCAGACTGCGCGACGCATGAAGATGACGACCATCGGGTTTGCCGGAAACGACGGAGGCCGAATGGCAGAGATGTGCGCTCAAGGCTCATTGGATTTTTGCCTCAACGTCCCGGCTTCAAGCATACACCGGATACAGGAAACGCACGTCACGCTTTATCACATCATGTGGGACATGGTTCACACTTTCTTGCAGCATCCCGCATTGGTCGAAGAAGAATGATGTAGGGGCAGGGCTTGTCCCTGCCCTTAGCTACAAAGAAATTAACAGGGATGGACAGGATGAACAGGATAAAAGAAATGAGAAATGATGAACGCGGAGGAGAAAGACGAAGAGTTGGCTATTCATCATTTCTCATTCATCGTTTCTGCTTTATCCTGTCTATCCTGTCCATCCCTGTTTGAATCTCCTGTAAGTTGTGCGGGCCGCGGACTTGTCCCTGCCCCTACAAATCAAAATAGGTGGTCTTATGAAATTCATAGACGAATACAGGCAGGGCGACATCGCCCAAAAGTTGGCGGACGAGATTGCGCGGATGACGACGCGCCCGCTCAAGATTATGGAAGTCTGCGGCGGACACACGCACACCATCTTCAAATACGGCATAGAGGATTTGCTGCCCGCAAACATCACGATGATTCACGGGCCGGGCTGCCCCGTCTGCGTGATTCCTCTGGGTCGCGTTGATGATGCGATCTCGATAGCCTTGCAGCCTGATGTCATCTTCACCACCTTCGGCGATGCGATGCGCGTGCCTGGCTCTCGCACGAGTCTGCTCGATGCGAAGGCATCAGGGGCGGACGTGCGTATGGTCTATTCGCCGCTCGACGCGTTGAAGATTGCGAAGAAGAGTCCTGACAGGCAGGTTGTCTTTCTCGCGCTCGGATTTGAGACCACAGCGCCTTCGACCGCCTTGACCATCCTTCAGGCGGCTAAGGAGGGAGTGGAGAATTTCAGCGCCTTCTGTAATCACATCACGATTGTGCCTGCGCTTAAGGCTCTGCTTGATTCGCCGGATTTGCAGCTCGACGGATTTCTTGGCCCCGGCCACGTCAGCACCGTGATTGGCACAAGGCCGTATGAGTTTGTCCCGCGAGAGTACGGCAAGCCCGTCGCCGTCTCCGGCTTTGAACCTCTGGACATACTGCAATCGGTTTACATGATCGTCAAGCAAGTGGTGGAAGGGCGCGCGGAGGTCGAGAATCAATATGCGCGTTGCATCACCCGCGACGGCAACCGCAGAGCTTTGGAAGTGCTCTTTGAGGTCTTTGAGCCGCGCGACTATTTCGAGTGGCGCGGACTCGGCTCGATAGCGCATAGCGGGATGAAGCTTCAGAAAAAATACGCCGCGTTCGATGCGGAATTGAAATTCAACGTGCCGGGCCTTCGCATCGCAGACCCGAAGGCGTGCCAGTGCGGCGAGATTTTGAAAGGCGTGAAACGTCCGTGGGAGTGCAAAGTCTTCGGCACGGCCTGCACGCCTGAGACGCCGATTGGTTCTTGTATGGTTTCAAGCGAGGGCGCGTGCGCGGCTTACTACAACTTCGGTCGGCTCTCGAAGATTGCCGAGCGTTCGGCTTAAAGCGCGCACGTCAATGAGCGTTCAAGAGCCGCATATAGCCGCGTGCAATAAGGTGTAACACAGATCAGTACCGCCTGCATCGCAAAGTAAAAAGTAAAAAGGCAAAAGGGAGGGGAAACCACATTTAATAAAAAGTTGGCTTCCCCTGACTTTTACCTTTTGCCTTTTGCCTTTGCAAAGCTACCGCAGGCGGTACTGACAAGAGACGCTTGCTTAACATCATGGCAGAAGAGTTCATTCCCAGCCCGCTCTTTCAAAGAGTTGAGAAGGCGCGGCGTCGGAAGCACAAATTTAAGGATGAGCAGATTACGCTCGCGCATGGAAGCGGAGGCCGCGCCATGCACGAGCTTGTCGAAGGACTCTTCCTGGAATACCTGCGTAACCCTCTGCTTGAAGCCCTCGAAGATCAAGCCGTCTTCGAGATTGCAAACACTGATGGCCCGTCTCGCCTTGCCTTCACGACAGACTCTTATGTGGTCACGCCTGTCTTCTTTCCCGGCGGCGACATTGGCAAGCTTGCAGTCAACGGCACAGTCAACGACCTGTGCATGAGCGGCGCGCGACCACTGTATCTCTCCGCCGGATTCATTCTGGAAGAAGGTTTTCCCATTGCGGATTTGCGGCGCATCCTTGAGTCAATGCGCGCGGCGGCAGAAGAAGCTGGCGTTCAGGTCGTGACCGGCGACACAAAGGTGGTCCAGAAAGGAAGCGCGGATAAAATCTTCATCAACACGGCTGGCATTGGTGTGATTGAATCACCCGTGCGAATCTCCGCTACGCGTGCGCAGGTCGGGGACAAGGTGATTTTGAGCGGCACACTTGGAGATCACGGCACAACCATTATGATCGCGCGCGGCGAGCTTGAGCTTGAAACTGATATTGAGAGCGACAGCGCGCCGCTCGGCTCTCTGGTCAGAGAGATGTTAGACGAAACTGCGCGCAACGGTTCGATTGATGCGCTTCATTGTTTGCGTGACCCAACGCGCGGAGGATTAGCAACGACTTTGAACGAAATCGCGCTCAGCTCAGAAGTCTGCATAGAAATTCGTGAAGACCTCATCCCTGTGCGCGAAGAGGTTAAGGGCGCGTGCGAGATTCTTGGCCTTGACCCGCTTTACGTCGCCAACGAAGGAAAGCTCGTGGCGCTGGTCTCAAGTGAAGCGGCAGAAGCCCTGCTCAAGCGCATGAGGGAGAACGCATACGGGCGTGATGCCTGCATCATCGGTGAAGTGAAACGAGAGCCGCAGGGTATCGTCGCCATGCGGACGGGTTTCGGCGGCACGCGCATCGTTGACATGCTCGTCGGCGAACAACTTCCAAGAATATGTTAGGAGAAGCTGCTTTGACACAACTCAGCGCGTTCGCCCTGTTGGGACTCGGCCTCGTCTTCGGACTCAAGCACGCCACCGAAGCCGATCATATCGTCGCTGTCTCAACCATCGTCAGCGAGCAGCGCAGCCTCTTGCGCTCTGCAATGGTCGGCGCTCTCTGGGGAGTCGGGCACACGGCTTCGCTCATCTTTGTCGGCATCATCGTGCTCGCGCTTCGTGTCGCCGTCCCTGAGCATGTAGCAAGCTGGTTGGAGTTTGGTGTGGCATTGATGATTATCGTGCTTGGCATAAGCGCGCTCCTGCGTGCTTTGCGCCGCCGCTCTGACGTGCATCTGCATCAACACAAACACGACGGCGTATCGCACGTACACCTTCATTTTCACGAACAGGGAACGCAGCACACAGGCGCGGCCGCCGCTCACTCGCACGCAGTTTCTCGAATCGGCTTCAAGCCTTTACTGGTCGGTGCGATGCACGGCCTCGCTGGTTCGGCGACGCTCACCCTACTGGTGCTCACGCAGATTAATTCAAACGCGCTCGGCCTGCTCTACCTCTCCGTCTTCGGCATCGGCTCAATCTTCGGGATGCTTTTGATGTCCGGCCTTATCGGGCTGCCTTTTGCGCTCAGCGCGCGAAGATTGGGCGGCGTGCATTATGGCCTGCAAACTATTGCCGGAGCGCTCAGCATCGTTTTCGGATTGTGGTACGCCTATGAGACGGGTATCGCAAGCGGCCTCTGGCAAAAGGTCCTCTAAGCTGGCAACACACTCTCGCCCGCCTGTGGCTTGACGGGCCAATGCTCTCGCGCTCAGCCGGTAAAACTTCATTTGGGTATGCCTTCGGATAGCTAATTCGATAAAAATTTTGCGATGCTCTGCCATTTGACATCGCCCCTTAGCTCTACCTATACTACGCGCTTCCTTTCCAGATAATCTGGCCAGGTAGCTCAGTCGGTAGAGCGCGGCCCTGAAAAGGCCGGCGTCGGCGGTTCGATTCCGTCCCTGGCCACCAGTTGGTAAATAGTAAATGGTCAATGGTAAATGGACAAAACCGTTCATCTATTTACCATTGACCATTTACTATTTACCATTCTATCGCTGCCAGTAGTTCTTAATTTTCTGTTCGAGTAAGGGGAAGGGGACGTATTCGGCCTGTCGTCCGGCGCGGCGCATCTCGTCAACCATACGCATTGCGCCGTCAGCGTTGCGCGTGTGGACGAGGATGGTTGAGGCGCGTTGAATTTCAGGACGCGCGGCCAGCCATGTGGCGATAGCATAGCCCGTGCGCGCGTCGTCCGTAGTCTTTGAGTTGTAATGTTCCGGCAAGAGGTCGTGGTCCAGAAAGATCGCATCATAGAATTTTTCGCTGAGCAACTCTTGCGCTATCTTCACGTCGTCCGTGATGTCAAGAAAATCGCCCGCGAAACGTTTATGAAACCACTCGTGGCGTCGCGTATCGTCATCTAAGAGAAAGACTCTGATCGGGTTGCGCTCAGCTTTCATCGTGCGCAAGCCGAGTCGGCCCAGTAATCCATTCAAGATACCCATCCGATTATTAAGTATGACTCCTCAAGAAAATGGCTCTCTTCGCGTCCTCGCAAGATTACAAGTCGGAGCTGTTGAGATGCCTTTTAATTCTACACAGTATAAGCGCAGTGACAAGTTTAGTTTTCGGTTTTCAGTTTTCAGATTTGGCTTTTCCAATTTGAGATTTGAGATTTCAAATTTCAGATTGGCTCAACCAACTGAAAACTGAAAACCGAAAACTG